>DASUPQ010000032.1 GCA_036280995.1 Actinomycetota bacterium
GTCGAGACCTGCGGGCCGATCCTGCTCGCCACCCGCACCGAGGACCCCGGCCTGCCGACCGTCCTCGGCTATGGCCATGGCGACGTGATACGCGGCCTCGACGACCAGTGGACCAAGGGCTCCGGCCCTTGGGCGACGGCGCGGGACGGCGATCGCCTCTACGGCCGCGGCACCGCCGACAACAAGGGCCAGCACCTGGCCCAGCTCCTGGCCATGGAGAGCCTGCTGGCCACCCGGGGCGGGCTCCCCTGCACGGTCAAGGTGCTGCTGGACGGCGAGGAGGAGATCGGCTCGCCCAACCTGGCCGACTTCGCGCAGCGCAACCGCGACCGGCTCGCCGCCGACCTGGTCGTCTGGAGCGACGGGCCGGTGGACCCGGCCGGCGGCTGGCGGCTGGTGTTCGGGGTCAGGGGCATCGCCAGCTTCGAGCTGCGGGCCCGGGGCGCCAACCGGTCCCTGCACTCCGGCAACTGGGGCGGGGTCGCCCCCAACCCGCTGTGGACGCTGGTCCACCTGCTCGCCTCGATGCGGGACGCCGACGGCCGCATCACGGTCGAGGGGTTCGGCGACGAGGTGGAGCCGCTGGGCCCGGAGGAGCGGGCGGCCCTGGACCGGCTGCCGGTGGACGTCGAGGCCGTCAAGGCCGAGCTGGGCCTGGCCGAGCTGGACGCCCCGGCCGGGCGGGGCTTCGCCGAGCGGCTGGCCGCCTGGCCGACCCTGACCATCAACGGCCTCCACGGCGGCTACGGCGGCGAGGGGACCCAGACCGTCCTGCCGTCGTCGGCCGTGGCCAAGTGCGACGTGCGCCTGGTCCAGGCCCAGCGGGCCGGCGACGTCTACGACAAGCTGGAGGCGCACGTCCGCCGCCACGCCCCCGGGGTCGAGCTCGTCCGCCAGGGCTCGATGGAGCCGTCGCGGACCCCGATGGGCTCGCCCTTCACCGAGCCGATCCGGGCCGGCATGGCCGCCGCCCAGGGGGCCGACCCGCTGCTCGTCCCCGTGCTCGGAGGCAGCCTTCCCCTGCACGTGTTCACCGGCGTCCTCGGCCTGCCCACCTTCGGGATCCCGCTCGGCAACCCCGACCAGGCCAACCACGCCCCCGACGAGAACCTCGACCTGGACCGGTTCCACACGGGCGTCAAGACGGCCGCCGCGGTGCTGGCGAAACTCGGTTCCTCGGAGGGGGCGGCTTCCGGCACCATGGCCGGGTGACCACCTCAGCCCCCCAGGGACGCCTGCTCCGCCGCGGCCTGCGCGTGATCGGCCGGCAGGTCGCGCTCCATCCCCGGCCGTTCGTGATCGCGGTGCTCGGGGCGATGGTGTACGCCGTCGGCACGGTGGCCCAGTCGTGGGTGCTGGGCCAGGTGGTCGACCGGGCGGTCACGCCCCGCTTCGAGGCGGGCCAGCTCCGCGCCGGGGTGGCCGTGGCCGCCGCCTGCGCGATCGTGGCCGTCGGGCTGGTCAAGACGGCCGGCATCATCACCCGCCGGATCGCCGCCACCACCGTCCACGCCAACGTCCAGGCGACCCTGCGCGACCGGCTGGCCGAGCGCTACCACCGCCTGCCGCTGACCTGGCACCACGAGCACCCGGCGGGCGAGCTGCTGTCCAGGGCCGAGGGCGACCTGGACGCCGCCTCCGAGATCCTCTCGCCGCTGCCGTTCGCCACCGGGGTGGTGACCATGCTGGGGGCGGCCGCGGTCTGGCTGTTCCTGGCCGACCCGTTCCTGGCCACCCTCGGCATGCTCCTGGTCCCGGCCATCGTGGTCCTCAACCTGGCCTTCCAGCGCCGGGTGGAGCACCCCACCACCCTCGGCCAGGAGCGCCTCGGCGACATGTCGGCGGTGGCCCACGAGAGCTTCGACGGCGCCCTGGTGGTCAAGGCCCTCCAGGCCGAGGAGGCCGAGGGCCGGCGCTTCGCCGACAAGGCCGAGCTGCTGCGCGACGCCCGCATCGAGGCCGCCCGGGTCACGGCCAACTTCGAGGCCGGCCTCGACGCCCTGCCGGCCGTGACCACGGTGGCCCTGCTGGTGATCGGCGTCTGGCGGATCGAGCAGGGGGCGATCACCGCCGGCACCCTGGTCGGCCTCATCAACCTGTTCGCCCTGCTGATCTGGCCGCTGCGCCTGATCGGCTACGTGCTCGGGGACATGCCGCGGGCCGTCGCCGGCTACGAGCGGGTCGCCGAGGTCCTGGCCGAGCCGCTGCCGGGCCCGGGCCCGCAGGCGGCGGGCGACGGGCTGCCCGACGGCCCGCTGGAGCTGGTCGTGGACCGGGTCGGCTACGGGTACGAGCCCGGCGCCGAGGTCCTGCACGAGGTGTCGTTCCGGGTCCCGGCCGGGGCCACCGTGGCCCTGGTCGGCCCCACCGGGTCGGGCAAGTCGACCCTGGCCCTGCTCCTGGCCCGGCTGCTCACCCCCGACCGGGGCGGCATCCGGCTCGGCGGCCGCGACCTGGCCGGGCTGGACGGCGGCGAGGTGGCGGCGGCGGTGGCCATCGCCTTCCAGGAGCCGTTCCTGTTCTCCACCTCGGTGGCCGACAACATCCGCCTGGAGCGAACCCATGACGGGGTGCGGGACGCGGCCAGGCTGGCCCAGGCGGACGAGTTCGTGACCCGGCTGCCCGACGGCTACGGCACCGTGGTCGGCGAGCGGGGGGCGACCCTGTCCGGGGGGCAGCGCCAGCGGGTCGCCCTGGCCCGGGCCCTGGCCGGCCGGCCCCGGCTGCTGGTCCTGGACGACGCCACCTCCAGCGTCGACCCGGTGACCGAGGCGGCCATCCTCGGCGGCCTCGAGGGCCACCTGCCCTCCACCACCACCGTGGTCGTCGCCTCCCGGCTGGCCACCATCGCCCTGGCCGACCGGGTGCTGTACCTGGAGGAGGGCCGCCTGGCCGCCGAGGGCGAGCACGAGCGGCTGCTGGCCACCACCCCCGGCTACGCCCGGCTGGTCCGCGCCTACGAGCGGGCCGAGGCGGAGGAGGGCCAATGAGGCACGGCGGCGAGGTCGGGGCGCAGCACATCCCCGCGCTGCGGCTGCTCCGGCGGGGGCTGGCCGCCTCGCCCGAGCTGCGCAAGGGGGCGGCCCTCACCCTGGCCCTGGCCATGGTGGCCGGGGGCGGCCGGGTCGTCACCCCGGTGCTGGTCCAGCAGACGATCGACCGCCACGTCACCGGCGACACGGCCCGGCTGCAGGGGATGCTGCTCCTGGCCGGCACCGGCCTGGCCCTGATCCTGGTCGCCGCCTGGGCGGCCCGGACCACCAGCCAGCGGCTGGCCACGGCCAGCGAGCGGGCCCTGTGCGGCCTGCGGGTGCGGGCCTTCAACCACATCCACGCCCTCAGCATGGCCCACCACACCGAGGAGCAGCGCGGCGCCCTGGTCTCCAGGGTCACCTCCGACGTCGAGACCCTCGGCCAGTTCTTCCGCTGGGGCGGCCTGGCCTGGGTCATCAACAGCGCCCTGATGCTGGCCGCGCTGGCGGCCATGCTGGTCTACGACTGGCGCCTGGCCCTGATCGCCGTGGCCACCGTCCTGCCCCTGGTGGCCGTGCTCCGGGTCATGCAGCGCCGGGTGGTGGTGGCCTGGGACGCCGTCCGCACCCGGGTCGGCGAGTCGCTGGCCGCGATCTCCGAGTCGATCCAGGGGGCGGCCGTGATCCGCGCCTACGGCGTCCAGGCCCCGGCCCAGCGCCGGGTGCTGCGCACGGTCGAGGCCCGCCGCCAGGCCGAGATCCGGGCCGGCACCATCGGCGCCTTCTTCTTCCCCTCCGGGGAGCTGTTCGGCGTCCTCGCCACCGCGGCCGTGCTGCTGGCCGGGATGGCCATCGGCCCCGAGGGCGGCCTGACCGCCGGCACCCTGGTCGCCTTCGCCTTCCTGGTCACCATCTTCCTGGAGCCGGTGGCCGAGTTCACCGAGATCCTGGACATGACCCAGCAGGCGGTGGCCGGCTGGAAGAAGGTCCTGGACGTGCTCGACACCCCGGTCGAGGTCGAGGACCCGCGGCCGGGGCTGACCCTCCCCGCCCGGGCGCTCGACATCGAGCTGGACCGGGTGTCGTTCGCCTACCACGGCGGCCCGCCGGTCCTGGTCGACGTGCATGTGACCATCCCCGCCGGCACCCGGGTGGCCCTGGTCGGCACCACCGGGTCGGGCAAGACCACCCTGGCCAAGCTGCTGATCCGGCTGGCCGACCCGACCGCCGGGACCATCCGGGTCGCCGGGGTCGGCCTGCGCCAGGTCAGCCTGGCCTCCCTGCGCTCGGCGCTGGTCATGGTCCCCCAGGACGGCTTCCTGTTCGACACCAGCGTGGCCGAGAACGTCCGCATGGGCCGCCCCGACGCCGGCGACCGCGAGGTGCGGGCCGCGTTCGAGGCGCTGGAGCTGGGCCGCTGGGTCGACGGGCTGCCGCGGGGCATCCACACCCGGGTCGGCGAGCGCGGCGACTACCTGTCGGTGGGCGAGCGCCAGCTGGTCGCCCTGGCCCGCGGCTACCTGGCCGACCCGGGCTGCCTGATCCTGGACGAGGCGACCTCGGCGGTCGACCCGGCCACCGAGGTGGCGCTGCGCAACGCCATCCAGCGGCTCACCGAGGGCCGCACCGCGCTCACCATCGCCCACCGGCTGGCCACCGCCGAGCACGCCGACCTGATCCTGGTCCTGGAGCGGGGCCGGCTGGTCGAGCAGGGCACCCACGCCCAGCTCCTGGCCGACCCCGGCGGCGCCTACGCCCGGCTCCACGGCTCCTGGATCGCCAGCCTGGCCGCCGGCGGCGAGCCGGCGGGCAGGTGGTAGGGTCGAAGGCATGCTTCCCAGCGATCTCTCCCATCTGCGCACCCCATCGGCCCCGACCCTGACCCCCGACGGCCGGCTGGCGGCCGTGGCCGTCGGGCGGATCGACCTGGAGGCCAACCAGTACCGGGCCGACCTGTGGCTGGTGCCCACCGACGGCTCGGCCCCGCCGCGCCGCTTCACCTCGGGCCGGCGCGACGTGCGGCCGCGGTTCTCCCCCGACGGCCGCTGGCTGGCCTTTCTGCGCGCCGGGAACGACGACAAGCCCCAGCTGCACGTGATGGCCACCGACGGGGGCGAGCCGCGCCGGATGTGCGAGCACCCGCTCGGGGTCGAGGGGTTCGCCTGGAGCCCCGACTCGACCAGGATCGCGTACGTCGCCCGGGTGCCCGAGGAGGGCCGCTACGGCACCGACAAGGACGTCCCGCCCGAGAAGGAGCCGCCACGGCGGATCACCACCTTCCAGTACCGGACCGACAACCTCGGCTTCACCTTCGACCGGCGCACGCACGTGTTCGTGGTCGACGCCCTGGCCGAGGGGGCCGAGCCGGTCCAGGTCACCCGGGGCGACTACGACCACGCCGACCCGGCCTGGAGCCCCGACGGGGCCAGCGTCGCCTTCGTCTCGGCCCGCCACGAGACCCGCGACGAGGACGCGGCCAGCGACGTGTTCGTGGCTCCGGCGGCCGGCGGCGACGCCGTCCGGGTCACCGCCACCGACCTGTCCGTCGCCCGCCCGGCGTTCTCGCCCGACGGGGCCACCATCTGGTTCGTGGCCAGCGAGCCCGACCTGGCCGGGCGGCCGAGCGTGCTCTGGTCGGTGCCGGCCGACGGGTCGGGCAAGCCCGAGCGGCTGACCGACCCGGAGCGGTTCGACCACGACCCCGCCTTCGGCGCCGGGATCCTGCCCCTGCTGGTCGACGAGGACGCGGTCACCACCATCACGCTGGACCGGGGGGCGGCGCGGCTGCTGCGCTTCCCGGTCGACGGCGGCGAGCCCACCGAGCTGCTCGGGGGCCGGCGGGTCGTGCACGACTACGCCCAGGCCGCCGGGGTGGTCGCGGCCGTGGTCAGCCACCCCCTCTCGGCCGGCGAGGTCGTGGTCGTACGAGATGGGCAGGAGCGGACCCTGACCGACTTCGGGGCCGAGCTGGCCCGCTCGGCCTCGCTGCGGCCCATGGAGGAGCTGGAGGCGACCGCCCCCGACGGCGCCGGGGTCCACGGCTGGGTGGTGAAGCCGGCCGGGACCGGGCCGTTCCCGGTGGTGCTGATGGTCCACGGCGGGCCGTTCGCCCACTACGGCTGGACCCTGTTCGACGAGGCCCAGGTGTACGCCGGCGCCGGCTACGCGGTGGTGATGGGCAACCCGCGCGGCTCGGCCGGCTACGGCGAGTCCCACGGCCGCGCCGTCGTCGGCGACTTCGGCAACCTCGACAGTCAGGACGTGCTCGCCCTGCTCGACGCCGCCCTCGAAGACCCGGACCTGGACGGCGACCGGACCGGGGTGATGGGCGGCTCCTACGGCGGCTTCATGGCCACCTGGCTGGTCGGCCACACCGACCGGTTCCGGGCCGCCATCAGCGAGCGCGCCTGCAACGCCTTTGACAGCTTCGAGGGCTCGAGCGACATCGGCTGGTTCTTCGTCCCCAAGTACATCGGCGCCGACCCCGGGCGGATCCTCGCCCAGAGCCCGCTCGCCCACGCCGACCAGATCCGCACCCCGATGCTGCTGATCCACTCCGAGCTGGACTGGCGCTGCCCGGTCGAGCAGGTCCAGCGCCTGTTCGTCGCCCTCAAGAAGCGCAAGGTCGAAGTCGAGCTCCTGCTGTTCCCCGGCGAGGGTCACGAGCTGACCCGCTCCGGCCTGCCCAGCCACCGGGTGGCCCGGTTCGAGGCCGTGCTCGACTGGTGGGACCGGCACCTCAAGCCGAGCGGCTGATCCCCACCGCCTCCAGGGGGCGGAAGCGCCGGACCTTGCCGGTGGCCTGGCGGGCCAGCTGGTCGACGACGCGGACCTCGACCGACGGGGCGGGAATGCCCAGGCGGGCCAGCTCGGCGGCGATCCGGCGGCCGATGACGGCGGGGTCGGCGGGGGCGCCGACGACCAGGACCTCGGCCCCGGCCGGAGTCTGGCGGACCTGGTACTCGACCACCCGCCGGTCCCGGCCGAGCACCGACCGGAACACGTGCGGGTGCACGACCTGGCCGCCGGGGTAGGTGAAGGCGTCGTCCAGCCGGCCCTCGACGTCGGCGATCAGCATGTGGGCCGAGCCGCACGGGCAGGGGGTGTCGAGGACGGTCACCTGGTCGGTGAGCTCGAAGCGGATCAGCGGCAGGGTCGGGTTGGAAATGGCCGTCACCAGGATCTTGTCGGAGCGGACCCCCGGCGGCACCGGCCGGCCGGCCAGGTCGACCGGCTCGACGATCACCAGGTCGTCGCAGAGGTGGATGCCGGGGCTGCGCCAGCAGCCGACCCCGATGGGCCCCGCCTCCGAGGTGCCGTACATGTTGGCCACGGGAGCGCCGAACGACTCGGCCAGGGCCCGCCGCACCTCGGGCAGGAGCGGCTCGCTGGTGGCGGTGATGCGCCTGGGCAGGATCCGCAGCCGACCGGCGCGCGCCTCGGCGGCCAGGAGATTCAGCATCGACGGGTAGCCCATCAGGAGCAGCGGCTGGTAGGCGTTGAGCCCGGCCACGATCTGGTCGATCGGCTGGGACACCGGGAAGCGGGCGATGTCGGCCGCCGGGTTGGCGAAGGTCTGGGGCATGGCGCTGGTCATGTGGGTGGCGTTCCTGGCCCCGATCATGGCCATCTTGAGGGGGACGCCGGCCAGCTCGGGCGAGACCGCCAGGTCCCAGAGGAGGGGCCGCATGAAGCCGGCGTAGGCCTCCGCCCACTCCTCCCACCCGAAGACGAAGATGCCCCGGCGCCCGCTGGAGCCGCCGGAGGCGACGGCGTGGAAGCGGTCGAACAGGTAGGCGTCGGACTCGAGGCCGGCCAGGTGGCCCTCGACCAGGTCGAGGGTGAGCCGGGGGTCGGTGACCACGCCGTCCCAGCTGGCCATCAGGTCGTCCTTGGTCATCGGCGGGAGGCCGGCCAGGTCGGCCTCCTCGAAGGCGCCGGGGTCGACCCCGGCCAGCCGGTCACGGTGCCAGGGCGAGGCGGCGACGGCCACCCGCAGCAGGTCGCGGAGGCGGTCGCGGCGCTCCTGGCGGAGCCGCTCCGCCGGCCAGCGCAGCCGCTGGACGTGCTCGGGCAGCAGGGCGGCCAGGTCGGCCAGGTGCCGTTGCCGGAGGTCCTCGTACTCGGCCATGGCCAGCTCCTTCGTTCGCGCCCGGCTGATAGTCTGAATCGGACGGTACTGAACGTATGATATGATCCGGAGCATGTCAAGACCCGACCTCACCCCCGTGTCCTACGTCGTCCTCGGCCTGGTGGCCCGGGACGGCTCCGCCACCCCGTACGCCCTCAAGGTCGCCGTCGGCCGCGGCGTGGCCCATTTCTGGCCGTTCCCGCACAGCCAGATCTACGCCGAGACCGAGCGCCTGGCCCGCCTGGGGCTGCTGGCCGAGGAGCGCGAGCAGACCGGCCGGCGGCGGCGCAGCTACCGGATCACCGAGGCGGGCCGGGACGCGCTCGGGGCCTGGCTGGCCGAACCGACCGACGAGCCGCCCCAGTTCCGCAGCCTCGGCCTGCTGAAGCTGTTCTTCAGCCAGCACGCCGAGCACGGGCACGTGCTCGAGCTGGCCAGGGCCCAGCTGGCCCTGCACCGCCAGTTCCTGGTCGCCACCGCCGGGATCATCGAACGCCTCCAGGCCCGCGGCGACCGGCCGGGTCAGCTGGCCGTGGCCGAGATCATGGCCGAGGGGTTCCGGGCGATGGCCGGGGAGTGGGAGCGGGTCGAGCGAGCAGCCGCCGAGCTGCCAGGTCCCGTCGCAGCCGCCCGGGACCGGTGAAGCGCACCGCGTCGAACCCGAGCTCGCGGGCGGCGGCCACGTTGACCTCCGAGTCGTCGACGTAGAAGGTCGCCCGCGGGTCCAGCCCGAACCGCTCGGCCAGCAGCTCGAAGATGGCCGGGTCGGGCTTGATGAGCCGCTCCTCGCCGGAGACGAGCACGCCGTCGAACCACTCCAGGAACTCGAAGCGCTCACGGGCGACCACGAAGGTCTCCGCCGACCAGTTGGTGAGGGCGTACAGGGGCACGCCGGCCGCGCGCAGCTCGGCCAGCAGCTCGACCGCGCCCGGGACGTCGCCGCCCAGCATCTCGGGCCAGCGCTCGTGGTAGGCGGCGATGGCGGCGGCGTGCTCGGGGTGGCGCTCGACCAGCTCGGTCACGCCCTCGGCAAAGGGCCGGCCCCGGTCCTGCTCGGCGTTCCACTCCGGGGTGCAGACGGTGGCCAGGAACTCGTCCACCGCGGCCTCGTCGGCCAGCAGCTTCCGGTACAGGTAGCGCGGGTCCCAGTCGATCAGGACCCCGCCCAGGTCGAACACCACCGCCTTGACCGGCACCAACGAACCTCCTCGATCGGCCGTATCCTCGAAGGGACACTGTAGGGAGCCTGCCCACCCAGGAGCACCATGCCCGACCCGCCCCCGATCGACGGGGAAGCTCGC
>DASUPQ010000033.1 GCA_036280995.1 Actinomycetota bacterium
GGCGGCGGGACCGTTGACCGGGCGCTCCACCGTGGCCCGGCGGCGCATGGTCCGCATGAACACGAACACGCAGGCCAGCATGATGACGAAGCCGGCCACGCCGACGGCGACGTTCTCCAGGAACGTGGAGGAGATGACCACGACCAGGCCGAGGACGAAGCCGGCGACGGCGAGCTTGAGGCGGCGGCCCAGATGGGCACGGAACGAGGAGCCCACCTGATGGGCGAATTTGGGGTCCTCTTCGAGCAACCGCCGCTCGATCTCGGCCAGGATGCGTTGCTCGTGCTCGGACAGCGGCATGTGAGGCTCCGGCCAGGGTCGTACTGTGGTGGTCCTGCGAGTGTACCCGGCTGAGGCCCAGCCGGCGACTCCACTTGGAACTTTGGTGGGGACTCACGCGCGGTCCTAAACCTTCAATCTCGGGTCACGGTTCGGGGTCCGGGGGGAGGAGGGGGTCGCGGCGGGGGCGGGGGGTCTGGCGGGCCTCTTCGTAGGCCTCGGCCGGGCGGTCGCCGGTGAGCGAGGCCAGGTCGATCGCGCCATCGCCGAACCGGGCCCTGACCGCGTCGGCGGCCCGGACCGCCGCCTCCCAGCCGGGCCGCTCCGGGCCCAGCCGCAGCTGCACCGGCGCGCCTTGGCGCTGCAGGTTGCTGACGGTGACACCGACCAGGCGGACCGGGGTCCGGCCGAGCTGGAGCCGGGCCAGCAGCTCCCTGGCGACCTCGTGCAGCTCGGTGTCGGTGTCGGTGGCCACCGGCAGGGTGCGGCCCCGGGTGATGGTGCGGAAGTCGGCGAAGCGGAGCTTCAGGGTGACCGTGCGGCCGGCCAGGCCCGCCTCCCGCAGCCGCCGTCCCACCCGCACGCAGGAGCGCAGCACCTCGCGGGCCAGCTGCCCGGGGTCGTCGATGTCGGTGGTGAAGGTCTCCTCGGACCCGACCGACTTGGCCGCCTCGAACGGCACCACCTCGCGGTCGTCGCGGGCCCAGGCCAGCTCGTGGAGCTGGGCCCCGGCGGCCGGCCCGAGGGCCCGCTCCAGGGTCGCCCTCGGGGTGGCGGCGACGTCGCCGACGGTGCGCAGGCCGTAGCGGGCCAGCGTCTCGATGGTGGCCTGGCCGGCCCCCCAGAGGGCGTCGACCGGCAGGGGGTGGAGGAACTCCAGGGCCCGGCCGGGCGGGACCACCAGCAGGCCGTCCGGCTTGCCGCGGGTCGAGGCGAGCTTGGCCAGGTACTTGCTGGCGGCCACGCCGACCGTGAGGGCCAGGCCGGCCTCCTCCCGCACCCGGGCCCGGAGCAGCCGCGCTGTGGCGACGGCGTCGCCGAACAGCGCCCGGGCCCCGCGGACGTCCAGGAACGCCTCGTCGAGGGCGAGCGGCTCGACCAGCGGGGTGAGGCTCTGGAAGATCCGCATGACCGTGGCCGAGTGGCGCCGGTAGGCGGCGAAGTCGGGCGGGACGGCCACCGCCTGCGGGCACAGGCGGCGGGCCCTGGCCATCGGCATGGCGTTGCGGCAGCCGAACGCCCTGGCCTCGTACGAGGCCGAGGTGACGACCCCGCGGGCGCCGGTGCCGCCGACCAGCAGGGGACGGCCGCGCAGGGACGGGTCCTTGAGCACCTCGACGCTGGCGTAGAAGGCGTCCAGGTCGGCGTGGAGGATCCCCAGGCCGTCGGCCTCGCCCGGCTCCAGCGGCCGGCCTCCGGCGATCACCTCGCCGGTCGGCCGCGTTCCCTGATTCACCTGGCCACTCCCGGGACACCCCCCTGGAAGGTGCATCCGACTAGGATGCTCACATCGAAGAAGCATGCATGACCACCGTGACGACCCCCAGAGGAACCTCCAGCCAGGTGACCGAGGCCGCCCAGCCCGTGCCGGCGTCCCCCCTGGACGCCGAGGATCTGCGCGCCCGGGTCGACCGGGCCCTGGCCGCCCTGCTCGCCCAGGAGCTGTCGGCCCTCGGCTTCCTCGGTGACGACGCCGGCCCCGTCACCGACGCCCTGACCCGGTTCGCCCTCGCCGGCGGCAAGCGGCTGCGGCCGGCCTTCGTGTACTGGGGGTACCGGGGCGCCGGAGGCGCCGCCGGCGGCCCCGAGGCCGAGGCCACCGTCAAGGCCGCCTGCTCGGTCGAGCTGCTGCACGTCTGCGCCCTCATCCACGACGACATCATGGACGGCTCCGAGGTCCGGCGCGGCCGCCCGGCCATGCACGTCGGCTTCGCCGGCCTCCACCGCGGCCTCGGCTGGCGGGGCGACCCGGCCGCCTTCGGCGAGGGCGCGGCCATGCTCATGGGCGACCTGGCCTTCACCTGGGCCGACGTGGCCCTGGCCGAGGCCGGCCTGCCCGACGACCGCCTGGCCGCCGCCCTGCGGGTCTTCAACCGGCTGCGCTCGGAGCTGATGGGCGGCCAGTACCTGGACCTGGTCGAGGCCCGCCGGGGCGCCCCCGACGAGGCCGCCGTCCGCCGGGTCCTGACCTACAAGTCGGGCAAGTACACCATCGAGCGGCCGCTGCACCTGGGCCTGGCCCTGGCCGCCGGCCCGCCCGCCCTGGCCGCCGGCTACTCGGCCTACGGGCTGCCCCTGGGCGAGGCCTTCCAGCTCCGGGACGACATCCTCGGGGTGTTCGGGTCCCCGGAGGTGACCGGCAAGCCGGCCGGGGACGACCTGCGCGAGGGCAAGGAGACCTACCTGGTCATGCAGGCCCGCCGGCTCGCCGGCCGGGCCGGCCGGGCCCTGCTGGAGGGGGCCCTCGGCAACGCCAAGCTGTCCGAGGACGAGGTCGCCGAGCTGCGCCGGCTGATCGCCGGCTGCGGCGCCGTGGACGCCACCGAGGCCCGCATCGGCGAGCTCCTGGCCGAGGCCAAGGCGGCGCTGGCCGCGGCCGACGGGATCGACGAGGCGGCCCGGGGCACCCTGGCGGCGCTGGCCGACCACGTCACCGACCGGAGCGCCTAGCCGGACATGGCGGGGCGGACGGTCGTCGTCGGGGCCGGCCTGGCCGGGCTCTCGGCCGCCATCCATCTGGCCGCCGCCGGCCGCGAGGTGGTGGTCGTCGAGGCCGAGGCGGTCCCGGGCGGCCGTTGCGGCACGGTGACCGTCGGCGGCTACCGCTTCGACACCGGCCCCTCGGTGCTGACCATGCCCGAGGTGGTGCGGGCATGCGTTGGCGCCGCCGGCGAGGAGCTGGAGGACTGGCTGGAGCTGGCCCCCCTCGACCCGATCTACCGGCTCACCTTCCACGACGGCAGCCGCCTGGACGTGGTCCCGGGGGCCGAGCGCATGGCGGCCGAGGTCGAGCGGCTCGCCGGGCCCGAGGAGGCCGCCCGCTACCTGGCCTTCCGGGCGCATCTGGGCCGGATGCTGGACGCCGAGTGGGATCAGTTCATCGACCGCAACCTCGACGGCCCGGCCGGCCTGGTCCGGCCCCTGGCCCTCCTGCGGCTGGCCCGCCTTGGCGGGTTCCGGCGGCTGCACAACCTGGTCGCGACCCACCTGAGCGACTGGCGGCTGCGCCGGGCCCACACCTTCCAGGCCCTCTACACCGGCCTGTCGCCGTTCGACGCCCTCGGCATCTACGCCGTGGTCGCCCACATGGACACCGTCGGCGGCGCCTTCATCCCCCGCCGGGGCGGCATGCACGCCCTCCCCCTGGCCCTGGCCGGGGTGGCCGAGAAGGCCGGGGCGGGCTTCCGGTACTCGGCTCGGGTCGAGCGGGTCGAGGGCGGGCCCGGCGGGGTCACCGGGGTGGTGCTGGCCGGCGGCGAGCGCCTGGCCGCCACCGACGTGGTCGTGACCAGCGACCTGCCGGCCGCCTACGAGCACCTGCTGCCCCCGGCGGCCCGCGACTGGCGGGTGCGGCGGCGCCGGCTGCGGTTCTCGCCCTCCTGCTACCTGGTCCACCTGGGGCTGACCCGCCAGCTCCAGGGCCAGGCCCACCACACCGTCCACCTGGGCCGGGACTGGAAGGCGACCTTCGAGGCCCTGACCCGCCACGGCGGCATCCAGCCCGACCCGAGCCTGCTGGTCACCTACCCCTCGCCCGAGGACCCCGATGCCGCCCCGCCCGGCCACGCCACCCTGTTCGTGCTCGAGCCGACCGCCAACACCCGGGCCGGGCTGGACTGGGCCGAGGTCGGGCCGCGCCTGCGCGAGCGGCTGTACGGGCGGCTGGCCGGGCTCGGCTACGGCGACCTGCGCCGCGACAGCGCCGTCGAGCTGGTCGTCGACCCTCCCGCCTGGGAGGCCCAGGGCCTGACCGCGGGGACGCCGTTCTCGCTCGACCACCGCTTCACCCAGACCGGCTGGCTGCGGCCCGGGAACGCCTCGGCGGGCGTGCCCGGCCTTGTGTTCGCCGGGATGGGCACCGTGCCCGGGGTCGGGGTGCCGATGGTGCTGATCTCCGGCCGCCTGGCCGCCGAGCGGGTGCTGGCCCGGAGGCGGCGATGAGGCTGGCCATGGTGGAGCCGCAGACGTTGTCGGCGGCCTATGAGCGGTGCCGGCTGCTCCATGCCCGCCACGGCCGCACCTACTACCTGGCCACCTTGTTGCTCCCCCGCTGGAAGCGCCGCCACGTCCATGCCCTGTACGGCTTCACCCGCTACGCCGACGAGATCGTCGACAACCTGGCCTCGACCCTGGACCGCCCCGCCCAAGCAGCCGCCCTCCGCGCCTGGGGAACCCGGCTGTTCGCCGGCCTCCGCGGCGCCCCCTGCCCCGACCCGGTCCTGCCCGCCGTGCTCCACACCATCCGGGCCTTTGCCCTGGACGTCGGCGACTTCGAACGGTTCCTGGACGCCATGGCCGCCGACCTGACCATCGACCGCTACCACACCTACCAGGACCTGTGCGGCTACATGGAAGGCTCGGCCGCGGTCATCGGGACCATGATGGCCCCCATCCTGGAATCGACCGACCCCCCAGCCGCCGCCGCCCACGCCCGCCAGCTCGGGCTGGCCTTCCAGCTGACCAACTTCATCCGCGACATCGCCGAAGACTACCAACGCGGCCGGGTCTACCTGCCCAGCGCCGACCTGGACCGCTTCGGGGTCGACCGGGCCGACCTGGCCGCCCCCACCGCCTCCCCAGCCGTGGCCGAGCTGCTGGCCTTCGAGATCGAACGGGCCCGGGACCACTACCGGGCCGCCGCGCCCGGCATCGAGCTCCTCGCCCCCTCCTCCCAACCCTGCATCCGGGTCGCCTCCCAGCTCTATGGGGCCATCCTGGACGAGGTCGAACAGGCCGGCTACCAGGTCCTGGACCGCCGCATCACCGTCCCCCGACACCGCCGCCTGGCCGTGGCCAGCCACCACTGGCTCACCGCCCACCGGGCCGCCCGAGCCGAACGCCGCGTCACCATCACCACCCCCGGCACCCCATGAG
>DASUPQ010000034.1 GCA_036280995.1 Actinomycetota bacterium
GGCACGACATCCCACCAGCCGTCCGCCCTCCTCAACACCGGCCGGGGCACGGTCTCCCCCAAAGAGCTCCAGGCTCCCAAGCCTCCGAGTGCTCACCGGCTGGTGGCTCGCCGTAGCCTCCCACCGAAGGCTCGTGCAGCCCCATTAGGGGCCTCCGCCCGGACCCCTCCGAGCACGGCCTGGGGCGGCGCGTACAAACCGCTGGTGCCTCGCTCGGCGGCGGCGTGGCCAACGGAACGTAATACCAGCCCAAGCAGATCGGGTGAGCAGCGTGGGCAGACGGATCGTAACAACCTGCTGAGTGTGCTTGCCTATGGAACTGACGGTGATGGTTGACACTCCGGGTCTCCGACTAGGGAGGAGACCCCGTGACCGAGCAGCAGCTGGCCAGGATGGCCAAGCGACGCCTGGCGATCTTGCGCCATGCTGAGGAGATCACCGGCAACGTCAGGCTGACCTGCCGCTAGGACGGCATCAGCCGCCAGTGCTTCTCCACCTGGCGTCGGCGCTATGACGCCCACGGCCTGGACGGGCTCCGAGACCGCTCTCACCGCCCCCACATCAGCCCCAACGCCATCCGCACCGAGGTCGTGGGCAAGATCATCTACCTGCGCCAGCACTACCACTTCGGCCCGGCCAAGATCGCCATGTACCTCCAGCACTACCACGACATCCAGATCAGCCCCTCGGGCGTGTGGCGCATCCTGAAGCGACTCGAGCTCAACCGGCTGCCCGCCTCCCAGCGCCACAAGCGCCACGACCGGCGCTGGCAGCGCGATGAGAAGCCGCTGCCCGGCCACCGCGTCCAGCTCGACGTCAAGTTCATCGAACCGCTGGCCGGCTCCCAGGCTGGCTCACGGCGCAAGCACTACCAGTTCACCGCCATCGACGACTGCACCCGCCTGCGCGTGCTGCGCATCTACCACAAGCTCAACCAGACGACAGCCATCCAGTTCCTGGACTACGTCCTGGAGCGGCTCCCCTTCCGCGTGGAGGTCATCCAGACCGACAACGGGGTCGAGTTCGGCGCCAGCTTCCACTGGCACGTCCTGGACAAAGGCATCGGCCATGTCTACATCAAGCCCAGGACGCCGAGGCTCAACGGCAAGGTCGAGCGCTCCCATCGCATCGACGCCGAGGAGTTCTACCGCCTCCTGGACGGGGTCGTGATCGACGACACCAAGCTCTTCAACGACAAGCTCCGCGAATGGGAGGACTTCTACAACTACCACCGACCCCACGGCAGCCTCGGCGGCCAGACACCCTATGAGAGACTCAAGCAGCGAACCCAGGCCCGGATGTAAGCAGCCACCATCAGTTGCACATCAGCCTCTCATGCACACAGCTGACAACTCCCATTAGGCTCAGAGGACCAGGCAGGCAACCACTACGGCGACCGGCCCACTCTGGCAGTCAATCTGGTCGGCGCGTGCCGGCGGATCTGAACGCCATCCTCTCAGCAGCGATCCCTAACCGACGCCACAGCTGTTTGCAGGACAGCCGCGGACCGTCCACCGAGTGCTGCCAAGTACGGTTCTGGCAGCTCGCGTCGGGTGGGTTGTCCAGCCAGTGTGCTGCTATCGGGCCGAGTGCTGGCTGGTGGAATGACAAGCGTAATGACATGCACTGGCCGCTTCGTTACCGACAGGCGCCAGCTACGAACCTCTTGAGGTCGGTTGGCGGCCTGAGGACACTTGATGGGCCTGGTTCCGTCAACGGCAGAGGAGGTCGCTATGGTCGAGGTCGGCGACCGGGTGCTGGTGGAGTCGGAGAAGGTCGGAGCCGCCACTCGCGGCGGTGTGGTGACAGACGTGGACGGACGGCTGATCACGGTGCGCTGGGACTCCGGATCGTCGTCGACGTTCGTGCCAAGCGCCGGCTGCCTGCAGGTCACGGGCCACGAGCCGCAAGCCGAGGCGGTCGACGGTTCCTGAGCAGCTCCCACGAGTCCTGATTGGACCCACAGGACGAATCGCCAGATCCGTAGTCTGGAGGCGGCCGGAAACCTAGCGTCGTCCTGGAAAGGCGCGCAGGTTAGCAAGGGTCCACCGTTAAGTAGGCCCAGGTAGAACAAGGTAAAACGTTGACCGCGTCGTTGACCGAGCAGAGCGAGCTGGAAGCTGAAAGCACCAGATCGAATCTGGTGCTCTGCCAGTGCCAGGCCGGCCGGGGAGCAGCTACAACCATCCCTGTCGCTTGGCCCAGCGCAACAAGATGGCCGAGATGGCGATCATCGCCGCCACCACCACCGCCAGGTGGGGGAAGTCGGTGCGGTCATTCACGATGATGTTCATCCCATACACCGACGACAGCGCGGTGATCGGCAAGGTGAGGACCGCGATGAGGGCGAGGCGTTCAGCGGCGATCGTCACCTTGGTGTCGGTGCGGGCCTTGTAGAACTCGATCACCCCCTCCAGGTAGCGGATCTGGCCGTCGGCCACCCCGGCGACCCGGGCGAACTGGTCCTCGAGGTCGGCCACCAGCGGCTGGCAGTCGGGGGGGATGAAGCGGGCCAGGGCCGCCATCCGCTGGTAGATCTGGTGGCCCAGGGTGGCCATGTTGGACACCGCCAGCAGCGCATGGCGGGTGGCGAACAGCTCCTCCAGGAACTGCTCGGGGTCGCCCAGATGCCCGGAGGTGACCCGCTGCTCAAGCGGCCACACCTGGCGGGTGACCGTCTCCACGAACCCCTCCTGGCCCTGGGCCAGGGCCGAGACGATCCCATAGGACAGCTCAAACCCCGACCTGGGATGCAGCCGGCCCGCCTCGATCCGCCCCAGGACCGCGCGGGTCTCCCGCAACGCCGCC
>DASUPQ010000035.1 GCA_036280995.1 Actinomycetota bacterium
CAGGACTTCCTGTTCTATCTCAGCCTGGTCGACCGCCGGGCGTGCTGGGGGCCTGGTGGGGTCGCCTTGAGCGACGGGCGCAACGGCTGGGCAACCGCCGACCCGAGCGGCATCCGCTGGTGGCGGGACGAGACCCTGGCCGACGACCTGGACCGTCACCACGCCCACTGGCTGGCCATCGGCCGCCCCACGCTCGGCGACTACCGGGTGGCGTTGGTCCCCATCAACGAGGGCCGCCCAGCCCCGCCCACGGGCTGGGCGCTGGACCGCCCCTCCTTCCGCGAACTCCTCTGGCTCGAGGAGCCCTGACCTGGTTTCCTCACACGAGGCGTCGAAGCACGTCGGCCAACATCTGGTCGTCCCGACTGGGTGACCGTCGAAGTGCTCGCCGAGCACCCGTTGGTCAAGTTCAGAGAAGATGTCAAGCTGGCACCGGCCTTGGGCCTGGCGCTCGGCTGGCTGTCGTGGGGGACGGTGGCGGTGGGGGTGGTGGCCGGCTTCCTGCTCGGCGGCCTGGCCGGGCTGGCGGGCATGGTTGCGCTGGGTCTGTCGCGCAAGTCGCGGCTGCCGTTCGGCCCCTGGTTGGTCGTCGGTGCGCTGCTGGGCGTCCTGGTCGGCGGCGAGGTCGCCGGCTGGTTCCAGGCCGCCTCGCTCGGCGCCAGGTAGGCCGGGTCAGCTCCTACCGACGATGATGCGGCCGTCCATGCCGGTGTAGCGGTACTTGCAGTAGAAGCTGTAGGTGCCCGGGTTGGTGGGCGCCCGGAACGGCCCGGTGACCGAGACCGTGTGTTCCCCGGCGTCCAGGTCGACCTTTGATGGGGCGAACGTGAAGCTGTGCTGGTAGGCGTCCTTGTTGTCAACCCGCATCCGGAGGCGCTCACCAGGGCGGACGACGAAGCTGGGCTGGGTGCCAGCCTGCCCAGGCGCAAGGTAGGCAAGGTCCTTGGTGATCAGCGTCAGGACCCGTGGTCGGGGAGGCGGCATCGTCGTGGTGGCCGACGCGGGGGTGGCGCTGAACTGGCCAGTGGCCGTCGACGGCGAGGGGGAGGGAGCCGCGCGGTGGTTGCCGTTGCGGCTGCTGCCGTACTCATAGCCCAACAACACGGCGCCGGCGACGGCCACCAGCAGGGTGGCCAGCAAGACCACGACCACCAGCTGGGGCCGTCGTCGCGGCGGAGGTGGCGGGCTGAGCTGGCGGAGGCGAAGATCAGGCCGGTCCGGGCCGGTGGCGGTCATCGCGCCAACTCCTCAACGTCCATGGCCAGGATGTGGACGGCTGCCGGCGTCCGTCGTGCCAGCTCCGCCGCCGCCTCAACGGTGCATCATAATGACCGGTCTGGGAGGGGTCTAGCTGGTTGGGACGAGATGAGAAGGACTGCCGGATGCCGGCTTCTGAGCGTTGGAGCGCTTCTCAGCCCAGAACGAGCCTGAGCGAATCGGCGTTGAACCTTGGTCGCGCTGCGGTCCGTATACCCGGGAGGCGTCGGTGCCGCCGTGGAGCCGACGCCGCCCCCCAGCACACGGCGAGACTGCAATGGATGGATGCATCAGCTGGTCTGGGCGCGCACGCGCCGGCGCCGGCTCACTGGAGTGGGTCTGGTCGTCAGCGGGTGGCGCGGCGCGGAGGGTCGCCCGCCTCATGCTGAGACCCGCCGCGAGCGCTCGGCCTGCTGCGACCGCGGCGCTGGTCGAGGACGAGGCGGCCCTGCTGGCCAGGGTGGCCGCCGGCGACCGGGGCCGGCCCCTGGAGGAGCTGTATCGCCGGTATGAGGCCCGGCTGTACGGGCTGGGATTGCGGCTGCTCGGCGACCAGGGCTTGGCCGAGGAGCTGGTCCAGGAGACCTTTGTGCGCCTGTGGCAGCAGGCGCGCCGCTTCGACCCGGCCAGGGGCTCGGTTGGCAGCTTCCTGTTCGCGATCGCCCGTCGCCTTGCGGTCGACCTGTGGCGCCGCCCATCCTCGCGGCCGTTTGAGCCGGAACCCCAGGACCAGCCGGCAAGCCGCGACCCGGTTGAGAACCTCAACCAGGGGCTGACAATCCGCGACGCCTTGCAGACACTGAGCCCGCAGCATCGGCAGGTTCTTGAGTTGTACCTCCTGGAAGACCGCAAACAGAGCGAGATCGCCGAGCTGCTCGGCCTGCCACTTGGCACCGTGAAAACCCGAGCCTATTACGCCCTCCGCGCGTTCAAGTTGGCCCTCCAGGAGCGTGGCATCCATGCCTGAGCTTGCCCCTCACCCCCACCCGGACCTGGGCGGTTATGTGTTGGGTGCGCTGGAGCCCGCCGAACGGGCCGACTTCGAGGAGCACCTGGCCGGCTGCGAGCGCTGCCAGGCCGAGGTGGCCGAGTTGCGGGGACTTCCCGAGCTGCTGGAGCAGGCGGCGCCCCCGGTCGAGGTGCCACCTTCGTTGCGGGAGCGTACCTTCGCGGCGGTGGAGCGGGCGGCCGCGCAGCAGCGGCGTCGGCGGCGCTTGCGCCTGGCCCTGACCGCCGTGGCGGCGTGCCTGGTGCTGGTCGTCGCCTTCGTTGGTGGCTACACGCTGAGTCAAGTCGGACCCTTCGCCGATCGTGGCCGCGTCATTGAGTTCGCCCTGGCTGCGCCGGACGGTGGTCCGGCACGGGCGACCGCCAAGGTCCGCCAGGTGGGCGACGGCCTGGCCATCACCATGGAGGTCAGCGGGCTGGCCCCCAACC
This sequence comes from Actinomycetota bacterium, assembly GCA_036280995.1. Lineage (NCBI taxonomy): Bacteria > Bacillati > Actinomycetota > Actinomycetota bacterium. The sequence continues at coordinate 2,695 of DASUPQ010000035.1, forward strand.
CGCCGGGCAGCGTCTATGAGTGCTGGTATGTGGGGCCGGGGGACAGCTTGGAACGGCCCAACCGCGTATCGGCGGGGACCTTCACCGTCGGCG
>DASUPQ010000036.1 GCA_036280995.1 Actinomycetota bacterium
GTATTGTCAATGGTGCGCGGATGGCCGTCTGCTGGTGGAAGACACGAGCACCCGCGGATGCGGCTCAAGGCGGTCAACGCGCGCGTTACAGGGCCGCCACCCACGGGTGAGCGGCCCTGGCGCTTGCCGGGTGAATCTTCAATCCGTATGAGGTCAGACCCGAATCCGCGAGTAGGTGGTGAGCCGATCTTCAGGCTGGCGTGGAGTTCGTTTTCCGGGTGATTTCCGGGTGCGTGCAGGCCGAGTGCCCGAGTGTCGCCTCGGGTGTGCGGGGTCCGGTGGTGTCGGGGCCGTGATGGCCTGGTCAGGGCGCTGCGGGTAGGGCGCGGATGCGGGCGAGGACCTCGTCGAGCAGGTGGTGTCCGGGTGGTAGGCGCAGCTCGACGCCGCGGGCGTGGCTGACCAGCCGGGCTGGTACCCGGATCAGCCGCTGCCGCAGGGTGGCGATCATGGCTTGGCCGCCGCGGACGCCGTGGCCGAACAGCCGAGCACCGGATCGGGTTGCGGTGAGCTGGTGCAGCCAGCCGGCGATGCTGGCGGCGAGCAGCGCACCCCACATCCAGGCGGTGTTGACCTCGGGATGTCCGGAGGGGAGATGACGCAACCCCGCTCCGAGCTTGGCATCCCTGAAGGTGTTCTCGATCGAGGTGCGGTGCCGGTACCAGTGCTCGGCCGCGGCCGCCCGCTCGGGCGTGGACACGTCGAGGTTGGTCACGATGAACGAGTAGCCGTAGACGGCGTCGGCGGCGGCCAGCTCGTCGATGGGCAGCGCCCGCTGGTCGGGGTGCAGGGTCCGCCGGCGCCGGGCCCGGGGGTCGGCGGAGACTTGCCCGGCGCCGGGTTCGGCGGAGACGTCGAGGCGGACCCGGCGGATCAGCAGCCGGGTCGCGGCGGGCCACCACTCGGGGCAGTACTCGGTGACCGCGACCTGCGCGCTGGTCATGTCGATCGCGTCGGTCCACGCGGTCTCGGCGAGGCCGTCGAGGAGCCGCCACAGCGGCGCGATCCGGCGCGCGCCGATGGCGAACTCGACATCGGCGGACAGCGCGGCGCGGGCCAGCTCCCCAGCGAAGTAGCCGGCGTCGGCGCGCAACCGGATCCGCCCGGCCCGGGCCGGGGTCGGCAGCGCGGCCAGCGCCCGGCCCAGCAGCTCCGCGGCGTGCGGGCGGGGATCCTCGTTGCCGGCCATCAGGTCCCCGGCCAGCATGGCCAGCACCGTCGAGGTCTGCGCCCAGGTGGCCACGTGCGGACGGCCGCAGCGTTGTCCCTGGTGATTGAACGCCACCCCACGCTTGTGACGTCCATAGACCTCGACGTCGGTGGTGTCGAGGTCGATCGTGACCTGCTCACACAGCGCCGCGGCCCGCTGCGCGGGCAGCAGCGCGAACATCGCGGTGTGCATGTCACCGACCGCGGTCTCCACCGCCCGCCACTGCCCGTCGGTGAACCGCCGGGCCAGCCCGGCCGCGGTCGTGGAGCTCAGCCCGGGCACCGCGGCGAGCATCTGCCCGGCGACATCGGCGCGGTAGCGGTCCAGCCCGACCAGGAAGTCCTCCCCGGCCAACTGCGCGCACGCCAACCCGACCAGCACCTGCCCGCCGGTGAACCCCCGATCGCGGGCCTTGATCGGCCCGATCGCCGCATCCAGCAGCCGGATCATCCCGAGCCGGTCGACCAGCTCGGTCACCGCCGCCATCCCCGACGTACCGGTCAACGACGGGTCCGGCGCGCCGACTCGCACCTTCCGCCCAACGCGGTGACGACCCCGTAGCCTGCTCACCAGATGGGTGTCCTTCCAACCGAGATCATCCAGCCGTGGTAAGCAGGATCATCCCAGGTCAACAGGGCACCTATCGCCATCTCACCGGCCGTGTCGCGCCGCTACTCGCGGATACGGGTCAGACCCAGGGCGGTCGATAGCTGCATGGGCAGCAGCCTGGCGGAGCGCGAGGAACGCCCGGTCGAACCACGTCAGCGTCGGGCGCTTGGGTCCGGGGGCCGGTTTGCATCGAAGGCAGGCATGACCGCGGCATGGAGTGACCAACGGCCCG
>DASUPQ010000037.1 GCA_036280995.1 Actinomycetota bacterium
CGCGACCTGCTCGACGCCCGGGCCGTCCGGGTGGTGCGCGATGGGCCCGAGGGCGACCTGGTGGTCGCCCAGGCCGGTCAGGTCGACGGCCAGCTCGACCTGGACGACCTGCCGCACCTGGACGAGGAGGGCCGCATCCCCTCCGGCCACCGCCGCTCGGTCGGCGGCACCCTGGTCCTGCCGGCCGAGGGCGCCGTGGTCGACCTGGTCCGCCGCGACCGCCGCGTCGGCGCCCTGGTCATCGTCCCCAGCGAGGACCGCCCGATACTTCGAACGACGCGGCTCGCGATTGCCGCAGCGGCGCACGCGCTGGCGATGGCGCCTGATCCATGTGGGGGGAGCTCGCTCCCCCCACGGCCCCCCAAGACCGCCTGAGCCATGGCCCGGGCGTACCATCTGCGTATGGGCGAGACCCGACGCCGGGGGACCCGGCCGGACTTCAAGCCGGACTGGGAGCCGTTCAGCCTGCCCGAGGACGAGGTCCTGCGCCGGGGCGGCGCCCTGTTCGACGACGGCATGTACTGGGAGGCGCACGAGGTCTGGGAGGAGGTCTGGCGGATGCGCAAGGGCCGTCCCGACCGCGATTTCCTCAAGGGCATCATCCAGGGCGCGGCCGGGATGTGGCACGCCACCCAGGGCAACTACAAGGGCGCGGTGAGCGTGATGTCGCGGGCCGTCGAGTACCTGGCGCCCTACCGCCCGGCCAAGGACGGCATCGACGTCGAGCGCCTGTCGGCCGCCTTCGAGGAGGCCGTGACCGCCTGCCGGGCGGCCATGGACGGCGGCCCGGCGCCACGGCTGCGCATGGTCAAGCTCGACCTCGGAGGCGCCCGGTGAACGACGAGATCACCCCCATGGGCAACGCCCGGGCCAGGGTGCGGGGGCGGTTCCAGGGCCAGATCCGGCGGATCCGCATCCAGCCTCAGGCGGCCGTCCCCACCCTGGAGATCATGATCGAGGATGACACCGGTCGGGTGGCGGCGCTGTTCATGGGCAGGCGCGGCATCGCCGGGATGGAGTGCGGGGGCCGGCTGGCCATCGAGGGGACGCCGGTGGCCACCGAGCGCGGCCTGACCCTCTACAACCCCGCCTACGACCTACTGTAGCCGCTCGGCGGGAGCCGGCCGCTCCTCGTCCGCGGGCTGCTCCTGGTCCTCGTCGTCCTGGTCCGGCGACCCGCCCTCGGTCTCCCCGACCAGCAGCTCGCGGACCGGGCCCTCGCTGCCCTCGGAGGTGACCACCAGGACCTCGTCGCCGGCGGCGAACACCGTGTCCTCCTTGGGCACGACCACGTGGCCCTCCCTGACCACCGCGACCGCGGCCGCGTCCACCGGCAGGGAGAGGTCGCGCAGCGTCCGGCCGACGGCCGCCGACCGGTCGGCGAGATTGATGGCGTGCAGCGACACGTGCCCGCGCTCGAACTGCATGACCTTGATCATGCTGCCGACGGTCACGGCCTCCTCGACCAGGGAGCGCAGGATGTGGGGGGTGGACACGGCCACGTCGACCCCCCAGGCCTCGGTGAACAGCCCGTGGTTCTTGGGGTTGTTGACCCGGGCCACCACCCGGGGCACGGCGAACTCCTGCTTGGCCAGCAGCGAGATGACCAGGTTGTCCTCGTCGTCGCCGGTGGCCGCGACCATCACGTCGGCATGGGCGATCCCGGCCATGACCAGCGACAGGACCTCGCAGGCGTCGAACGGGAACCACTCGGCCTCCTTCAGGTCCGGCCGGGCCACCTCCAGGACGTGCAGGTCCTTCTCGATCATCGTGACCTGGTGGCCGGCGGCCAGCAGGTCGGCGGCGATGAACTGGCCGACGTTGCCCGCCCCGGCGATGGCCACCCTCACCGGGTGGCCTCCTGGGCCTCGGCCGGCTCGTCCGAGCGCTCGCGGCGGGCGGCCAGGACCCGCGGGCGCAGCTCCTGGAGGCCGTCGTCGTCGACGGCCAGGTGGACCTGGTCGCCCTCCTGGAGGGTCATCTCCGGCCTGACGATCCGGGCGTGCCCGGTCCGGGTCACCCCGACCACCCGCCGGTGGCCCTCGGCCTCCAGCTCCTCGATCTTCCAGCCGGCCCACTCCGCGGGCAGGACCAGGGTGATCAGGGCGATCTCGGCGTTGGGGTCGCGCCAGTCGGAGGCGACCTGGTCGGGGATGAGGACCCGCATGACCTGGTCGGTGGTCCACTTCACGGTGGCCACCGTCGGGATCCCCAGCCGCTGGTAGATCTCGGCCCGGCGGGGGTCGTAGATGCGGGCCACCACCAGTGGGACCTCGAACTTCTCCCGGGCCAGGCGGGCGGCCACGATGTTGGAGTTGTCGCCGCTGGACACGGCGGCGAACGCCTCCGCCCGCTCGATCCCGGCCTCGCGGAGGATGTCCTCGTCGAAGCCGTAGCCCTGGATCTTCTTGCCCTTGAACTGGTAGCGCAGCATCCGGAAGGCGGCGGGGTTCTTGTCGATCACCGCCACCGTGTGGTCGCCAGACTCCAACCGGGCGGCCAGCTCCGACCCGACGCGGCCACAGCCCATGATCACGACGTGCACCAGGCACCTTCCTGTTGAGCGACCGAGCCATCGTATCGGGTCTTGACGGGCTCTTTGCGCCGGGGCCGGCCGGCCTTAACGGGTTCTTTGCGCCGGGCCTGCAGCATCGAGGTCGTGTCCATCCCCTACCAGTCCAGCGGCTACCGGGCCAAGAAGCTCCTGCTCGGCCCGCCGCTGAAGACCGCCGAGCTGGCCCACGAGCGGATCTCTAAGCGGGTCGGGCTGGCCGTGTTCTCCTCCGACCCGATCTCCTCGACCGCCTACGCCACCGAGGAGATGCTGCTGGTCCTGGTGGTCGCCGGGACGGCCGCGATCGGGCTGGCCCTGCCGGTGGCCCTGGCCATCGTCGCCCTGCTGGCCCTGCTGGTGGTCTCCTACCGCCAGGTGGTCGACGCCTATCCCTCGGCCGGCGGGGCGTACGTGGTCAGCCGGGACAACTTCGGCCCGCTGGTCGCCTCGATCGCCGGCTCGGCCCTGATCATCGACTACATCTTGACCGTCGCGGTCAGCGTCTCGGCCGGCACGGCCGCCCTCACCTCGGCCTTCC
>DASUPQ010000038.1 GCA_036280995.1 Actinomycetota bacterium
CCGGTGCGGGGGCCGAGGCGGGTGCGGGGGCCGAGGCGGGTGCGGGCGCAGGCGCGGCAGAGGCGGCGGGCGTGGCGGGCGTGGCGGGCGCGGGGGCCACCACCGCAACCGGGGCCCAGCCCGGCCCCTCGTCGGATGCAGTCGCCGCGGGCGACGGGACGACCACCACCGGCGCCGGCGCCGCTCCCACGGCAACGTCCACGACCGGCACCCCGGCCGCCCGACCCGCCACCCCGGCGCCCCGGGCGGCCGAGGCCCTCGACGCCGGCAGCCTGGTCGGCACCATGATCAAGGGCCGCCTGCAGGCCCTGTTCCAGGCCATCGGCCGCTTCTTCCGCCGCCTGTTCGGCCGCGGCCGGTCCCAGGCCTAGCTGTAGCGGGTCACGTACCCGCGGCGGCGGAACAGGCGCAGCATCCAGGCGACGAAGGCGAGGGCGGCGGCGGTGGCGGCCAGGGTGCCGACGGCGGCCAGGGAGAGCTCGCCCCACGGGACCGGGCCGCCGTCGATCAGCTCGCGGCCGGCGGCGAAGGCATGGGTGGTCGGCAGCAGCTCCGAGATCGGCTGCACGAACGCCGGGAGGGCCTCGACCGGGTAGAAGACGCCGCCCAGCGGCATCACCACGAACATGATGCCCCAGGCCAGCGCCTCCGCCCCGTTGCCGAAGCGCAGGATGAGGCCGACCACGAACAGGGCGATCGCCCACCCGCCCACCATCAGGATGGCGACCACCGGCAGCACGGCGAGCCCGAGGGCGGTGACGTCGAAGGCGTAGAGGGCCCACGCCCCCATGGCCACCACGCCGACGCCCATCACCAGCTTGGCCAGCCCGAACAGGGCGATCCCGGCGACCAGCTCCAGCTCCCGGAGCGGCGTCACCATCAGGCTGAGCAGGTTGCGCGACCAGGTCTCCTCCATGAAGCCGGTCGAGACGGCGATCTGAGCCTGGTAGACGACGTGCCAGAGGACGATCCCGGACAGCAGGTAGGCCACCCCGGCCTGGGCGGCCGAGTCCGGCCCACCCTGGCGGACGAAGAACACCCCGAGGGACCCGAACAGCACCGTGTCCACGATCGGCCAGACGGTCACGTCGAACAGCCGGTGCGGGCTGCGGAGCAGCACGTAGGCGTGCCGGCGGGCCACCGCCCACATGCGCAGCCACGGCGCCAGCTCCCTGGACACCCTCATGACGGTCATGGCCGCAGCCCCCCGGTGTGCTCGCTGGCCTGGCGCTGGGAGGCCAGGTGGAGGAAGACCTCCTCGAGGTCGTCGCGGCCGAAGCGGGCGGCGACCTCGAACGGCGGGCCGTCGGCGACCACCCGGCCGGCGGACAGGAACACGACCCGCTCGGCGATCCGCTCCACCTCGACCATGTTGTGGCTGGTGACCAGCAGGGACGTGCCCCGCTCCTCGCACAGGGTGGCCAGGCCGGTGCGGACCCGCAGGGCCACGTCGGGGTCGAGGCTGGCCGTCGGCTCGTCCAGGACCAGCAGCTCGGGGTCGTGCATGGTGGACTTGACGATGCCGATCAGGGTCTTCTGGCCGGACGACAGCTCGGTGCCCATGGCCCTGGCCAGCTGCGGGATGCCGAAGCGCTCAAGGCCCCGGGCGGCCTGCTCGTCGGGGTCGGCCAGGCCGTAGAGCTGGCCGTACATGCGCAGGTACTCCCCGACCCGCAGGCGCTCGGGCAGGGGCAGGTAGCCGGCCGCGAAGCCGACGTGGGCCATGGCCGCGCTGCGGCCCTTGGGCAGGCGGTGGCCGACGATCTCGACGGTGCCGCCGTCGGGCTCGACCACGCCGAGGCACATCAGCAGGGTGGTGGTCTTGCCGGCCCCGTTGGGTCCCAGCAGGGCGACCCGTTCGCCTCGGCGCACGGTCAGGTCGACGCCGTCCACGGCCCGGCCGCGGCGGTACGTCTTGACAAGTCCGCGGGCGCGGAGGACGTCGCTCATGCCAGCCAGTGTCCCAGCCGCCCCCAACATCTCGCCACGGGATATCCCCAGCTTGTGCGGCGCCCTTGGCCGGAGGAGGATGCCGCCGTGAGCGAAGAGCTGGCCAGCCGGCACTGCGTGGCCTGCAAGCCGGGCACACCCCCGATCGACGAGGACCGGGCGGTCGAGCACGAGGCCCAGCTCGACCCCTCGTGGGCCCGGGAGGGCACGCTCCGCCTCCGGCGCGAGCTGGAGTTCCCCAACTTCCGGGACGCCTTCGGCTTCGTCGCCCGCCTGGCCCTGCTGGCCGAGGCCGAGGGGCATCACCCCGACATCGAGCTCGGCTGGGGCCGGGTCGCGGTCAGCCTCACCACCCACGCCGCCGGCGGCCTCACCGACAACGACTTCATCCTGGCCGCCAAGCTCGACCGGCTCTGATCGGCGGTCAGGCGTAGGTGCCGCGCAGGACCGACTCGGCGGAGCGGGACGGGTCGCCGTCGGCCGGCTCCAGAGTGACGTCGATCACCCGGTAGCGGGCGGTGACCTCCGCGGGCAGGCTCCAGATGCCTTCGCCGTTGGCGGCGAGCACCCCGACCGGGAACTCCTTGCCGGCGTCGTCCACCAGCCAGACCTCGTAGTAGGCGCCGGCCGGGGGCCGCGGCAGGCCGCGGGCGGTCATGGTCATGATCTGGTCGTCGCCGGCGCCCCGCATGCGGGCCTCGGCGGTGGCGTCCCCGGTGGTGGCGGCCAGGGCGACCGTCTGGCCGCGGCCGGCGTCGCGGTCGCGGCCGACGGTGTAGCCGCCGACGCCGAGCAGGAGGGCGAGCAGGACGGCGGCCGCCCCCAGCAGCCAGCGTCCCCGGCGCCGGCCCAGGGTCGGGTCCGGGCTGGCGGAGGGCAGCCGCATGGAGGGCAGGTCGGGCGCCGGCATGACGGACAGGCGGGAGGCGTCGCGCAGGGCCGAGGAGGCGACGGCCACCGCGGCCAGGTCGCGGCGGCACGGGTCGCAGCCGGCCAGGTGCCGGTCGACGTCGATCGCCGTACCCGGCGGCAGCTCGCCGAGGAGCAGGCCGGGAAGCTCGTCCCGGGGGTGGCGCACGGTCACCGCTCAGCCCACCGTGCCGAGAATGTCGGCCAGGCGGCGCAGGCCCCGGAAGGTCCGCGCCTTGACCGTCCCCAGCGGCACCCCGAGCCGCTCGGCGATCTCGGTCTGGGTGAGGTCGCCGAAGTAGGCGAGGGTGAGGGCCTCGCGCTGCTCCCGCGGCAGGTGCTCCAGCGCGCCCCGCACCTGGTTGGCGCGGGCGTAGCGTTCGGCCAGCTCCCGCCCGTCGTCCCCGGCGATGTCGCGCAGCTCCTCGATCGGCACCACGTTGGCATGCCTGCGGCGGAGCTGGTCGATGGCCCGCTTGCGGGCGATGCCGAGGACCCACGCCTCGAGGCTGCGGGTTGGATCGTAGCGATCCCGGTTCCGCCAGACCTCGTAGAACACACGTTGCAGCACATCCTCGGCCTCGTCGCGGTGCACGAAGCGGCGCAGGTAGCCGAGCACCATGGGGCCGAGGGCGGAGTAGACATCGTTGATCGCCCCCTCCTCGCCGGCGGCGAGACGAGCCCCCAGGTTGGAGCTGGCGCCCTGCTCCACTCGTCTCCTTCCTTCGCTCGAACCGGCCGGATGGTTTCCTCAGGGCCGGCTGATCCCTTCCAGGTACTCCGCGATGGCCCGGACCAATCGACGATCCCCGCTCACGAACCCGGTGAAGCTGCGCGCGGGGTCGGTGACCTCGAGCAGGCCGAAGCGGTCGGGCTCGGACGTCTCGAAGCCGACGAACACGATCGGCTCCGGCCGCTCCGTGACCAGCAGCCACTGGTTCTGGAGGGCCGCCTGGTCCTCGGGCAGGCGGACCCACTCCACCCCGGGCAGGCGCTCCGGCTCGCCGGTGCCGAAGGCGACCACCCGGACCCCCGCCGCCGTCAGGTCCTGGTAGGTGCGGGCCTCGCCGTCGAGCTTCCCGGCCCGCTGGAACCCCACGAACAGGGTGGTGTCGGCGCCGCGGACGGCGGCCTCGATCTCGCGGGTCGCGGCCAGCATGTCGCGGGCCCGGTACAGGAACCGGGTGCCGGTGAGCGGCTCCCCGCCCAGCTCGCGCTGGGCCCGGCGGAGCAGGTCGAGTACGCCCGCCCGCCTGCCCGCCTCGCTGTCGCCGTCCCCCAGACGGTGCCAGTCCACGCCACCCACCTCGATCACCCTGCCGGACGGCGCCATGATGGCCGCAACCACCGGTGGCGCGCGAACCGGGTCGCGGCCACGCACCCTCGACGGAAGCGGGACAATGGTCGGAGATCGCCCACGCAAGCGAGGTGAGATGTCCCGCACCCTGCCGGCCCGGCCGGCCGTGGCCCTGGCGGCCCTGGCCGGGATGGTGCTGTGCCTGCTGGTCGGCCTGGCCGGTCCGGCCGCGGCCGGACCCTGGGTCGACCGCACGGCCGGGCAGCTGCGCGACGCCCCGCTGTACGTGAACCCGTCGGCCAGGCCGACCCTGTCGCTGGTGGACCGGGAGCGGATCTCGGCCCGGCTCGCCCTCGCCGGCACGCCCATCTTCGTGGCCGTCCTGCCGGCCCAGGCGCTGGCCGAGGCCGGCGGCAGCGCCAACGACCTGGCCTCCCAGGTCGCGACCTCGGTCGGCAAGCCGGGGACGTACCTGGTGGTCGCCGGGGCCGAGGAGGGAGCGGGCAGCAACACCCTCGACCCGGGCGCGGCCGCCAATCGGGCCAGGGTCGCGTTCCGGGAGCACCCGGAGCTGGCCGCGGCCATCTTCGACTTCATCGAGCGGGTCGAGGACGCGGCCGGGACCACCCCGGCCACGGCGCCGCCCCCCCAGCCCCCGCCGGGCCAGGAGGACTCGGGCGACAACACCGTGCTGCTGGTCCTGCTGGCCGTCGCCGGGGTGGTGGCGCTGGCCGTCGGGCTCGCCCTGACGCTGGAGAACCGGTCCGAGCAGCGGACGCTGCGCAGCGGGGTCCAGCTCTCCGAGGCCAAGGCGGCCTCCCGGGAGGACCTCGACGCGCTCGCCAGCGACCTGCGCAACCTCAACGTCGACCTCGAGGCCGAGGAGGCCGGCAACTCGGAGGCGGTCAACCAGTACACCAGGGCGTACGAGTTGCTGGAGCGGGCCGAGGAGGCGTTCGACCGGGCCAAGGCGCCGGCCGACCTGGCCCAGGTGAGCAGCGCGCTCGAGTCGGGGCAGTACGCCATGGCGGCGGCCAGGGCGCTGTTCGAGCGCCGCGACCCGCCGCGCCGGCGGCCGCCCTGCTTCTTCGACACCCGCCACGGGCCGTCGGTCCACGACGTCGGCTGGGAGCCGCCGGGGGGGCCGCCCCGGCCGGTGCCCGCCTGCCGGGCCTGCATGCAGCAGGTCGCCAACGGCGTCCAGCCGCAGCCACGGCGGATCCGCACCGCCCTGCGCCGCGTGCCCTTCTACGACGCGCCTTCGCATTTCGAGTCGTGGTTCGGGGGGTACTTCGGAGGGGCCGCCGCCGACCTGGTCGCCGGGTTCCCGCTGGGCAAGGCGCTGGACGACGGCTTCGCCGGGGGCCACAACACCTCCGGCGGCGGCTACGGCTACCTGCCCGTCTCGTTCGCCGACACGGGCGTACTCGACAGCGGTGGTGCTATCACGGGAGAGCAGCCGTCCGACAGCGGCACGATCACCATCCAGGAGGACCCCGATGAGGACCAGACGGCCGGCGCACGGTAGCCGGCCCCACGTCCGGCGTTGGCTCGGCTCGATCATGCTCGCTCTGGTGGTGACGGCGCTGGCCGCCGCACCGGCGGCGGCGTCGGTCCGGTCGGTCGCGGACTCCCTCGCCAGGAGGCCGGTGTACGTGGCCCCCGACGCCCCGCAGCAGGT
>DASUPQ010000039.1 GCA_036280995.1 Actinomycetota bacterium
GCTCGAGGAAACGCCGTACGAGTCGACCCGCCCCAAGCTCCCCCGCAGCCTCATGGAGTCGGTCGCCGCCCTCAAGCAGAGCGGCCTGTTCCGCGAGCAGTTCGGCGACCAGTTCGTCGACTACATCGTGGCGCTCAAGGAAAGCGAGATCGGCCGCTTCCTCGAGCACGTCACCGACTGGGAACAGCGCGAGTACTTCGAGATCTTCTAGGCCGACCGGACCGGGAGAGGCGACCATGAGCTGGCGTGGCGAGAAGATCGGCGCGATGAGCCGCGAGGAGATGAACGAGTTCCTGAAGGGGCCGTGGACAGCGCGGCTGGCGACACTCAAGCCGGACGGCTGGCCCTATGTTGTGCCCTGTTGGTACCACTGGGACGGCGTGGCGTTCTGGGTCGTGCCAAGAGAGCGCTCGGTGTGGGCGCACAACATGGCCCTCGACCCCCGCGTGTCCCTCGTCGTCGACGAGCCGGACCCGCCGATCCGCAAGGTGATCTGTGAGGGCATCGCGGTGGTCGTCGAGGCCGCCGTCGGCCCGTACCTGGAGAACGGCGAGAAGTCGCTCTGGAACCTGATCGGCGAGAAGCACACGGGACCGCGCTACCTGGGCGAGCGTGCGGCCGAATACCGCGGCGGGGTCAACGTGGAACCCTGCTGGACGTTCAAGATCGTCCCCCGCAGGCTCACCACCTGGCAGGGCTACGACTGGCACCCCCGCTACAAGCACCCGGAGCTGTACCCCCAAGACCAGGGCGAAGGCCAGCAGTGATGCGCCCGGCCATCGGGGTCTCGATCCATCTCTGTGAGCAGTCGGCGCTGCGCTGAGAGGGTCTAGCGATGATCGAGGTCGTCCCGTTGCGTCTGGGCACCATCGACGTCGACCTGGCCGACCTGCGCTTCGGGCACACCGGCATGGACACGCTCGCCGTGCCGATGTGGGCATGGCTGGTGCGCTCCGGCGACGAGGCGATCCTTGTCGATGCTGGTCCGCCGAGCCTGGAGTGGTGCGCCGGCAACACCCTGCCGGTGCGTGATGCGACCGAGCGCCAGCTGCACGAGGCGCTCGCACGACACGGCGTTGCGCCGCGCGCGGTGCGCACGGTGGTCCTGACCCACCTGCACTGGGACCACTGCGGCGGCCTCGGTCTGTTCGAGCATGCGCAGGTCCTTATCCAGCAACGCGAGCGCGGCTATGCCGCCGACCCGCTGTGGGTGCATGAGCGGCCGTTCAGGTACGCGCACGAGTTCCTGCTCCACCAGAGCCCGCTGTCGGCTGCCGTCCCGCTCGACGGCGACACCAGTGTTGCGCCGGGCATCCGGATTCTGGCCGCCCCCGGCCATACCCCGGGATCGCAGGTGGTCGTCGTCGGCGCAGGCAGCGGCAGTGCCATCCTTGCCGGCGACACGATCAGCATCGAGGCCAACCGGGCCCGCTCAGACGGCCGCATCCACCCGGGCGGCGTCTTCGTCCGCCTCGACGAGTACGTCGAGACCCTTGCCCGCCTCACCCGCCTGCCGGGCAAGATCCTCCCCGGCCACGAGCCCTCCATCACGGCCGACGTCCCCATCGCCATGCACTGATCGCCCAGCTGAACTAGTCAGGTGCGCGGTGAGTCCGCCATCTCCGCCTGCGCAGGCATCAGGGCCAACGGGGACGGAGGGCGCACGAGGATGGATAGAGACACTGCCGCCACCCCGGCCACATTCCCGCCGGCATGATCGGCGGCTGCGCAGCCCGGTCACTGGGCCCGGGTTATATTTGGCGGTAGATGGACGGCATCCACGATCTGGGCGGCATGCACGGGTTCGGCGCGGTGGTCGTGCCTGGTGGCGAGGCACCGTATCACGAGCGTTGGGAGGGGCGCGTCTTCGCCCTCCACCTGCTGGTGAAGCTGGAACGTCTGGGCGCGAGGCCGGGCGGCCGCGCAACCCGTGAGGAGATGGACCCGGCCGACTATCTGGCGGCCTCCTATTACGAGCGCTGGCTGTGGAGCGCCGAGCAGGGGCTGCTGCGCAAGGGGACGATCGCGGCCGGCGAGGTCGAGGAGATGATGGGGCGGCTGGCCGCCGGCGGGCCGGAACCGCCCCCGCACCGGGACCCGGAGCAGGCCGCACGAGCCGTCATGTGGCTGCAGGAGGTCGTCCCGATGCAGCCGGCGACGCGGTCGCGCTTTGTGCCCGGGCAGGGCGTGCGGGTGCGCCGCATGCGCCCGGCCGGCCACACGCGCTGCCCCCGCTACGTGCGCGGCGCCCTGGGTGTGGTGGAGCGCGTCCGGGGCTTGGGGGAGCTGCCCGACCTGGCCGTCTACAGCAAGGACGCGCCGGTCGAGCCCGTCTACTCGGTCGCCTTCCGCTCCGATGAGCTGTGGGGCCGAGGCGAGGAACCACCGTGGACGGTGGCGCTCGACCTGTGGGAGAGCTACCTCGAGGAGGCCGAGTGAGCACCGAGCACGGGCACGACCATCACCACCCCCGCCCGGACTCGCGGGCGGCCCTGCGCGCCCGCGCCCTGGAGGCGCTGCTGGCCGAGAAGGGCCTGGTCGCCGCCGACGCTATCGACGCGGTCGTGGAGCTCTACGAACGCGACGTCGGCCCGCAGAACGGCGCCAGGGTGGTGGCGCGCGCCTGGACCGACCCCGCCTTCCGCGAGCGGCTGCTCTCCGACGGCACCAAGGCCATCGCCGAGCTGGGCTTCGGCGGCGCCGAGGCCGACACCCTGGTCGCGGTCGCCAACACCCCGACCGTCCATAACGTGGTCGTGTGCACGCTCTGCTCCTGCTACCCGTGGCCCGTGCTCGGCCTGCCGCCCACCTGGTACAAGAGCCCGCCGTACCGTGCCCGCATGGTGGCCGAGCCGCGCGCGGTGCTGCGCGAGTTCGGCCTCGAGCTGCCCGACGAGGTCGAGATCCGGGTCTGGGATTCCAGCGCCGAGGTCCGCTACCTGGTCGTACCGATGCGGCCCGCCGGCACCGATGGCCTGACCGAGGAGGCCCTGGGTGCGCTGGTCACCCGTGACTGCATGATCGGCACGGCCGTGCCGCAGGCGGGGTCGCCGTGAGCGCCGGCGCCGGGCCACGGCTCGCCGAGGTGGACGCCGCGCTCACCGGGGGCACGGCGCTGCCGCGCGACAACGGCGAGTTGGTCTTTGAGGAACCCTGGCAGGGACGCGCCCTCGGCATGGGCGTGGTAGTGCTCGACCGCACCGGCGCGAGCTGGGCGGAGTTCCGCCGCCACCTGGTGGCCGCGATCCGGCAGCGCCCGCCGGAGCCGGGCGAGTCGGCCGCCAGCGCCTACTACGCCGCCTGGCTGGACGCCCTCGAAGCGCTGCTGGCCGAGCGCGGCCTGCTCCCCTGACCGGCAGGCACGGCCCGCTCCGGTACGTCGACCCCTTCAGGTGATACAGCGCATGTCCGGGCTTTCCTGAGCATGGCTTGCTCGCTACGGTGTGGACCATGCGGACGCGCGCGGATGCAGGCGGGCCTGACGTCCTGGGGCGGGTGCGGACGATCTGGCGGGTCGCGCTCGGTGGCCTGTGGCTGGCCGTGCGCGCCCTGGCCGCCCGGGCTGGGCTGACGCTGGCGTTGACCGCCCTGACCGCGTTCGCGGTCGGTGTGGCGGCGGCCGGGGCCATGTACCTGCGGGCGGCCGGCGAGTCCCTGCTGCAGGACCGGCTCGCAGCGACCTCGCCATTCAGCGCCGGGCTGCTGGTCGAGCGGAAGGTCACGACCAGCACCGAGGTGGCGCGGCTCCAGCACCTGCTGCGGCACGATCCCAGGCTGGCCGTGCCCGCGCTGGAACCGCCGTTGTTCGGGCTGGAGAGCGAGGGCTTTCTGACGTACTCGCGGCCTGGGGACAGCGACGGACCGAGGGCGCGGATCGCCGCCCGCGAGGGCCTCTGCGGGCACCTGCGGCTGCGCGCCGGCCGCTGCCCGGCGGCCGGCGCGCAGGGCCAGCGGATGCAGGCCGCGGTGAGCCCGCGCATGGCGCGGCGGCTCGGCCTACGGCCGGGGAGCCGCCTGGAGGCCACCACCCTGCGGGGCGAGCCGGTCGCTCCCGGCCTTGTGGTGACGGGGATCTACGAACCCACCCCCTCCGATCCCTGGTGGGGGCTGCGCGCGTACTTTCCCCCGCCCCCCGAGCCCGGGGCCGGCAGCGACCCGCCCATCGACGCGGTCCTGGTGGATCACACGGCCCTGCTGCGGGAGCTCGACCGCTCGCTGGCCAGGAGCCTGTCGGTAACGGCGGAGCGCGCGCTCGACCCGGGACGTGTGCGCCTGAGCAACGCCACCGCCCTGGTCAGAGCGGTCACCGAGTTCCGCCGGGAAGCCTGGGCCTCCGCTGGCAGCACGCGCGTCGAGAGCCGGCTGCCCTCCCTGGTCGACCAGGCCGGGCTGGATCGCCGGGCGCTCACCACCCCGGTGCTGCTCGCCACCGTGCAGCTCGACGCCTTGGTCATGCTCATGCTGCTCGTCGTCGCGCGCATGGCGGCGGACGCCAGGGCGGGCGAGATCGCGCTCGCCAAGCTGCGCGGCGCCTCCAGCCGGCAGGCGTTCCTTCTGGCCACCTACGAGCTCACGGTGGTCAGCCTCGTGGCGTTCCCGCTGGCGCTCGCGGTCGCCTGGGGCGGGGCGTCCGCGCTCGCCCGCGTGCAGCTTCGACCCGGGGTGCCGGTCGCGGTCACCCTGCCCGCGCTGGGCGTCGCCGCCGTCGTGAGCGTCGCCGCGCTCGCGGCGACGGCGCTCGCGGGCACAGGGCAGGTGCGCCGGCGCGTGCTCGACCTCTGGCGCCGGGGGCGCCCCGCACCGGACACCGGGCCCGGGCTTGTGCTGGAGCTGGTCCTGCTCGCGGCCGCGATCCTGGGGATGGTGAGCCTGCGCCTGGGCGGCCCGCGGCAGGGCGGCGGCTGGGACCCCGTCGCGCTGCTCGCACCCGCCGTGGCCGTGCTCGCGGGCGGCCTGCTCGCCGCCCGGGCGCTGCCCGCGCTCGCCGGTGGGCTGGTGCGGGCGAACGCCGGCTCCCGGTCCCTGACCATCTACCTCGCCGCCAGGCAGGTCGCCCGCCGCAGCGGCGCGGCGCTGCGAGTCGTGGTCCTGCTGACCGCCGCCTTCGGACTGGTCGCGTTCGCCACAACCCTCCGTCAGGACCAACGGCGCAACCACCACGACCGCGCGTGGACCGAGGTCGGCGCGGCCCGTGCCCTCCAGGTCCGCCTTCCCCCGGGCATGCGGGGCGAACGGATCGCCGCCGTCGCCGACCCGGGCGGCCGGCAGCTGCTGCCGGGGTTGCGGACCGGGGCCGCGGTGGCCTTCTCGGGCACGCCGTTCACGCTGCTCGGCATCGACCCGGACCGCTACGGGCGCGTCGCGTTCTGGCGGGAGGACTTTGCCGGGCAGCCGCTCGGCCGGCTGCTCGCCCCGCTGCGACCGACCGCCAGGATGCCGCCGCCGGAGCTGGGACGGGTCGAGGAGATCGAGATCCGGCTCGCGGCCGGCTCGGTGGCGCGCTCGGCGCCGCCCGAGCTGACCGCCGAGCTGCTCGGCGGGGACGGGCGCATCATCCAGCTGTTCCTCGGACCGGTCCGGCCGGGCCGGCACGCCTACCGCGGGGTCGTGGGCGCGGGCGGGGCGGCCTCGACCGGATCCTACCGGCTGCTGCGGTTGCGGCTGGACGAGAGCGAGGAGCTTGCGGGCGTCGCCGGCGTCTACCGGTTCGAGGCGGTGCGGGCACGCCAGGGCGGCAGGTGGCGCCTGATCGGCGGGTTCGACCCCGGCCGCTGGTACGTCCGCAGCGCGCAGGGACGGGCGCTGCCCACGACGGTCGCCGCCGGTAGCGGAGCGCTCGTCGTCGCGCTGCACCGTGACCCCGAGGCGAGGGTCACGGTCAACTCCGCAGCGGTCCCCGAACAGCTGCCCGCGGTGGTCACCACCGGCCTGCTGGAGGACACCGGCCAGGCGGTCGGTGGGCTCGTGGCCGTGAGGGACGCACAGGGCACCCTACTCAAGCTCAAGGTGACCGGCGTCGCCCGGGCACTGCCCGGGACCGACGGGGCGTTCGTCGCCGCGCTGGTGGACCTGGAGGGGCTGCTCCTGTACGGGCGTGACACCCGCCTGGCCGGCCGCGCTCATCTCTGGGCGGCGGCTGGCCCGGAGCCGGACGCCGCGGTCGGCCGGCTCGAGCGGCTGGGCGTGCAGATCGAGCAGGACCTGACCGCCGGGCAGCGCCGCGCGGATCTGGGCCGCCAGGCGCCCGCGCTCGCGCTGCTGCTGCTGGTGCTGGGTGCTGCTGCAGCGGCGGTGCTCGCTACCGGCGGGGTGATGCTGCACCTGTACCTGGATGGGCGGCGGCGGCGGTTCGAGCTCGCCGTGCTCGACGCGCTCGGCGCGCGCCACCGGGACCTGTGGCTGCCGCTCGCGCTGGAACACGCCGTGCTCGTCGGCTGGGGGGTGCTGGCCGGTGGCGCCGTGGGGCTGGCCACCGCGCTGGTCGCCCTGCCGGCGGTGCCCCAGTTCCTGGACCCGCCGAGGGTGCCGCCGGCCCTGCACCTGCCCGACTGGCCGGTGCTGACCGTCGGTGCCGGGCTGGCCCTGGCGCTCGTCGCCGCAGGTCTGTCGCTGGTCGTGGCGGGGCTGGTGCGCGCGGCCCGGCCCGAGCTGCTGCGGGAGGAGGTGCTGTGACGCCGCCGGCGCGTGGCAGCCTGGTCGCCTGCCGGGACCTGTTCCAGATCTACCGGCCGGCCGGCCACGAGGTCGTCGCCCTGCAGGGCGTCGACCTCGACGTCGCTCGGGGAGAGCTGTTGGCGTTGCTGGGCCCGTCGGGCGCCGGCAAGTCCACGCTGCTGGCGCTGGTCGGGGGCCTGGAACGTCCGGCCGCGGGCCGGGTGTGGGTGGACGGCCAGGATCTCGCGCGCCTGCCGGAGGCCGCGCTCACCGCGTTCCGCCGTGGCCGGGTCGGCTTTGTGTTCCAGACCCCGGCCCGCAACCTCCTGCCGTACGCCAGTGCCGCGCAGAATCTCGAGCTGCCCATGCGCCTTGCCGGCGTGCCGGCCGCGCGCCGTCGCGAGCGGGCCCGCGCGCTGCTGGCGGCGACCGGCCTCCAGGCCTCGGGCAGCAGGTCGGTCCGTTCGCTGTCCGGTGGCGAGCAGCAGCGGCTCGCCGTCGCCGTGGCGGTCGCGAACGAGCCGCCGCTGCTGTTGGCCGATGAGCCCACCAGCCAGCTCGACCGCGCCAATGTCACACGGGTGCTGGAGCTGCTGCGGGTCCTGCGGGACCAGACCGGCACCACGGTCGTCATGGTCACCCATGATCGCGAGGCGGCGGGGGCGATGGACCGCACCGTGAGCATCCGGGGCGGCCGGGTGGGCGCGGAGGGCCGCGGTGGCGTGGAGTACGCGGTCGTCGGCCCGACCGGATTGGTGCAGCTGCCCGCCCACGCCCTGGAGGTGCTGCCCCCCGGCGCTCGAGCGCTGGTGGAGGTCGGGGACGGACCTGTCCTGCTGCATCCGGTCGAGCCGCCCGACGGAACCTCGCGGTGACCACGGTGCGGCTGCTGGAGGCGGAGCGTGAGCCACGGGAGAGGCTGACGCTTCAGGAGAGCCGGCCGCCGGCCAGCTCCCGCCAGGCCGCCTCCAGCAGGCCGGAGTGATCGGCCACGTAGCGGCGGAATGGGTCTGACGGACCGGTCATTCCTGTGGAACTCCATGGCGTCCGAGTCCGGATGGACCTGTGCAGCCGGCCTGCCGCCGTCCGGGGTCGCCGCCACGCTGCTGGAGCCTGCCCGGCTCGACCGGACCGGTCTCTCGGACCGAACCGCAAGGGCCCTTGCTGCGAACAGCGGGGAAAACCGACCCAGCACCGAGAGGAGACCAGCAGGGCATCCACCGCACGCACCAACCGTTGCCGCCGCCTGCGCCTGGTCGTCGCCGGCGCGGCCGTGATCACGGTCCTCACGGCCGCCGCCGCGGCTTCACCGCCAACCTCGATGGGGGTGCCGCCCCGATGGGGGTCCAAGCTCCAACGATGACCCGGCTTGGCGCCAGCTCCAGCCAGGACCCCCGTCCCCGCACCGGCGTCCCGGGGTTCCTGCTGGACCGCGGCCGCTACCGCGGCTTCGACGCGCCAGAGGCCCAGCTGGCGACCCTCCCCTATGACGTCAACAACCGCGGCCAGATCGTCGGCGCCTATGAGAACACCAACGCCACGCCGAACCGGCAAGGAAC
>DASUPQ010000040.1 GCA_036280995.1 Actinomycetota bacterium
ACGCTCGGCAGTCCTGATCGATGACCGACTTCGTTGGCGCTACTGCTTGCCCCTGATGGTCTCTCGGCATGCCACGGTGTCCACCATCCCCCGGTTCCAAGGGCAGGGCAGACCGCCCGGCCAGGCATTCAGGAGGGCAGAGTCATGACCGAGCCGGCCGTGAGCTTCGCCGGCAACCCCACCGACGACCCCGAGCTGCGGCACACCGAGAGCGGCATCGTCCGGGCCATGTTCCGGGTGGCGGTGTCGGGCCGCCGGGACCAGGAGGCGTCGTTCTTCACCGTGATCGTGTGGCGCGACCAGGCCGAGCACGCCGCGCAGTCGCTCGCCAAGGGCAGCCGGGTGGTGGTTGTGGGTCGGCTCCAGCAGCGGAGCTGGACCGCCGCGGACCCGCAGCACCCGATCGACGGTCGAGGTCGTGGCCGAGGAGCTGGGGGCGAGTCTCACTGGTGCACCTTGGTGGCGGCACCTGTCTAGAGTGCTGGCGAACTCCCGGTGCCGTCGGGCCATCGCCTCCGAGCCTGGCCTGAGGGAAGGCTAAGCGCAGTTCGCGAGGCCCGACGGTCCGGGACGCCTCGAGCGGCAACAGGGCGACGCGCTAGCGAGCGCCGATCAGTGAGCCTGCTGCCACGGCGTCCCGGCACCGGCGGTGCGTTGGCCCCTCCCCGCTGGGTCCTGCCAGCAGAAAGGATCACCATGGATGCTGCCACACCATCCCGGGTGGCCGGGCTGGACTGGGCGTCGCGGCTGCACGCGGTGTGCGTGCTGGATCCCGACGGCCGGGTCCGGGCCCGCTTCGATGTGCCCCATACCGGCCGCGAGCTGGCTGGGTTGACCCGCCGCCTGGTCAAACTCGGCGTGCGCAAGGTCGCGATCCAGCGACCCGACGGCCCGGTGGTGGAGGCGCTGCTGGCCGCCAGGCTGGAGGTCGTCGTGATCCCGGGGCGCCAGGTCAAAGCGCTCCGCGGCCGCTATGGCACGGCCGGCAACAAGACGACAGGTTCGACGCCTACGTGCTCGCCGACGCGCTGCGCACCGATGGGCACCGGCTGATGCCGCTGGTTCCCGACACCCCCCAGACTGTTGCCTTGCGGGTGGTCAGCCGGGCCCGCAAGTCGCTGGTGGCCACCCGGGTGGCGCTGGCCAACGAGCTCCGGGCCAACCTGGAGATCGCCTTCCCGGGCGCGGCCAGGCTGTTCAGCGATGTCGACAGCCCGATCGCGCTGGCCTTTCTGCGCCGCTTCCCCTCGGTGAGCCTGGCGGCCTGGCTGACCGAGGCCCGCCTGGCGGCGTTCCTGCGCCGCATGGGCTATCCCGGCCGCAAGGCCGCAGCCGAGCTGCTCGGGCGACTGGCCGACGCCCCAGCCGGGCTGACCGGCCCGGAAGGCCAAGCCCGGGCCATGGTGACCCTGGGGCTGGTCGCGGCCCTGGACACCGTCCGGGCCCAGATCGACGAGCTCGAGGGTGAGATCGTGGAACGGCTCGGCACCCATGCCGATGCGGCCATCTTCACCGCCCTGCCCCGATCAGGCCGGGTGCGCGCCGCCACGCTGCTGGCCGAGATCGGTGACTGCCGGGCTCGGTTCCCCGACGCCGAGTCGCTGACCTGTCTGGCCGGGGCGGCCCCATCGACCCGGCGGTCGGGCAAGCACAAGAAGGTCGTGTTCCGCTTTGCCTGCGACAAGAAGCTGCGGGCCGCGGTCATGGACTTCGCCGGTGACTCCCGCCACGACAACCCCTGGGCCGCTCACGTCTACCAGCAGGCCCGAGCCCGCGGCCATGGCCACGCCCACGCCGTCCGCATCCTGGCCCGGGCCTGGCTTGGCGTGATCTGGCGCTGCTGGCAGGATCACACCCTCTACGACCCTGCCCGCCACAGCAGCTATCAGCGCCTCATCGCCCAGCAGCCTTGACACAGGGCAACTGCGATGGGCGACCGCAACCACGACCAGGACGACGAGGGACCAGAGCTAGTGGTCCGTCGCTGGGGTGTCTTGACGGTTGCCACAGCCTGGAGGTAGAGGCCTGCGTGGTGCTCAGTAGGCCCAGGTAGTAGGCCGGGCCTCACTGGGAGCTGTGTCGGAGGAGCTGGGTGGGGGAGGTCGAAGCCACAGCGACACCTGGGTCGGCTGCATGGTCTGGTCGACCACGGCCAGCAGCTCGGTGTGGAGGGCGTCCAGGTCGACCTCGTTCCGGAGGCGGACCCCGAAGGCCTCGACGATCCTGGTCGTGTCGTGGCGGCGCCGGTTGAACCGCCGATCCACCACGGCCTGGACGCGGCGGCGGGCCGGCTGGAATACCGCGGCCACGGCCAGGGTGGCGGCCGCCACCACCAGGGGGGACTCCCGGCCTAGGAGCTGGCCTAACCCGAGGACCACGACGGCGTAGCCGCCGCCCAGCAGCAGGGTGAGCAGGCCGTAGGCCAGCGTGCGGCTGATGATCCGGTCCAGGTCGTACAACCGGTAGCGCAGGATGGCCGCACCCGTGGCCAGCGGCAGGACGGCCAGGGTGATCCCCAGCGCGAGCAGGAAGACGGTGACG
>DASUPQ010000041.1 GCA_036280995.1 Actinomycetota bacterium
CCTCGGCGTCGCCAAAGCCCTGGCCTTGTTCCGCTCCGGCGCGACGCTGGTCAGCGCGCCTCGCGTGTCGAGCCGACCGGGCTCCATAGCGCGTCGCCGCGCATGGCCGCAGCTCGACCGGTCTAAGGGCATGCAAATTAATAACACGCTGGTTAGGGTGGCCCTGGGATGAGGCTGTAATTCCACTCGCCGTGGAACTCGTGGCGTCGCAGCGTTCGCTGTTCGAGGTCTTTCATCCGCTGGTCGGTGATCTTGATTCCCCTGGGGTAGCTGCCGGTGTCGAGTTCGGCGTCGACGGTCAGCCCAGTGCGGGTGGTGGTCGCCGCGATCGTCTGCACGATGACTTCGTGGCTGGTCAGCGGCCTGCCGCGCCAGTTCATCGAGATGTGCGAGAACAGCCTGTGCTCGATCTTGTTCCACTTGCTGGTGCCGGGCGGCAGGTGGCAGACGGTGACAGCCAGACCGGTCTCCTCGGCGAGGCCGGCCAGCTCCACCTTCCACAGGCGGGTGCGGTAGCCGTTGGAGCCACCGCCGTCGGCGGTGATCAGCAGCCGCCGGGCATCCGGGTAGGTGGCCTGGCCGGCCCTGCGCCACCAGGTTCGAATGGTGGCCACGGCGAAGGCGGCGGTGTCGTGGTCGGTGCCGACGTTGACCCAGCCGGCGTTGCCCGCCACGTCGTAGACGCCGTACGGGATCGCCTTCCCGAGTTGCTTGTCCATGAAGTCGTGGACGTTGACCTGCTCGGGCTGGCCCTGCGGCCGCCACTCCCGGCCACCGTTCTTGAACGTCCCGACCAACTCCTTCTTCTTGGTGTCCACGCTGATCACCGGATCGCCCGCACCGATGTGGTCGCTGGCCTGATCGTTGAGGTAGCGGAACTGCGCGTCCCGGTCCGGGTGCTGACTGCCCTCGATCGCCTTGGCATTGCCTTGCAGGCTGAACCCCTCGGCCCTCAGCAGCTTGGCCACCGTCGGCGCCGACACCGTGTGCCCGGCATCAGCCAGCGCCCGCGCCAGCTGCCGGGTCGACTTCGTCGTCCACCGCAGCGGCGACTCCGGATCACCCCGCGCCTGCGGCTCCACCAGCGATAGCAGCGCCCGCCCCACCCCAGGATCGGTGGCGGTCACCGGCTTGCGGCCACCGCCGGGACGGCGGGTACGCCCCAACGGCTGGTCGCCGGCCTCCAGCTCGGCCACCCCCCGCGACACCGTCACCGCACTGGTCGCGGCCGCCCGCGCCACCGCCTTGATCCCGCCATGCCCCAGCGCCCGCGCCTCGGCGCCCATCGCAAGCCGGCGTTGCCGCTCGTCCAGATGGGGCAACAACACGGCGAACTTCGCCGCCAGCGTCTCCTCGGACTGCACGGCCCCAGCCATATCACGAGCATGACCGCCCGCAGATCAAAAGTAAACGTTATTTATTAGCGAGTCCTTAGTGGTCTCGCCCGTAAGTTCCTCGGGGGTCGTCAAACAGCCTGCTGGCGGTAGCTGGCTGGGTTCTCGTGGGTGTCGATCCGCTGGAGCAGGTTCCCGAGCTCGCGCCGGGTGAACTTCCAGTTGAAGGGCGCGGCGACGGCGTTGTAGCGGGTCTCGAACGCGGCCAGCCGTTCGCGGATTTGGTCCAGGTCGATGAAGTCATTGGGCGCCACGACCTTGCGTTGCACAACGGAGAAGTAGATTTCCGCCTGGTCCAGCCAGGACGCGTGCACGGGCAGGTGGATCAAGTGCGTGGTCGGCCAGGCTTGGTGCATCCGGTCGATCGAGGCCTGACCGCGGTGCGAGGAGCCGTTGTCCACGATCCAGAACACCCGGTCTGCACTGGCGTAGGGCTCGCTGGTCATCACCTGTGTGACCAGCCGGGAGAACGGTTCGATCCCGGTGGTGTCCTCGCAGCGGCCGATCACCTGGCCGCGGTGCACGTCCCAGGCCGCCAGGTAGGCCAGAGCGCCGCCGCGGCGGTAGTCGTGTTCGACCCGCATGGCGCGAGCTTGGCCAGGGGCCAGGGTGGGGTGACAGCGGCAACGGGCCTGGATCGAGGTCTTTTCGTCCGCGCAGATCACGACGTCGTTGGGGCCCAACGGCCGGCCGTCCCAGATCCCGGCGTACAGGTCCAGCACGCGGGCGGCCTTGACCGCGAAGTCGGGGTCCCGGATCGAGATCCAGGACCGGTGCTGCCACGGCTTGAGGGCATCGGCGGCCAGCCACCGGCGCACCGATGACGCGGAGGCGCTCACCTGGCAGCGGATGCCCAGCTCGCGGGCGATCTCCGGGCAGCTCCACCGCGACAGGGGCACGTCATGCTCGGCCGGCAGCGCGCACGCCAACGCGACGACCTCGGCCCGCACGACCGGGCCGTGGACCGGTGGTCGGCCACTGCGCGGGCGGTCGGTCAAGCCGTTGAGCCGCTCGACGGCGAACCGGCGCCGCCAGGTCCGCACGGTGTCCACACAGACATTGCGGGACCGCGCGATCCCCGCGTTCGAGACCCCATGGGCAGCGTCCAGGAC
>DASUPQ010000042.1 GCA_036280995.1 Actinomycetota bacterium
CAGCTCCTCGCAGGCCGCCAGCAGCTGCGACTCGTCGGCCGGAGCTGGAAGCGGCAGCTCCCGGACGTGCTCGGCGAGGTCGATGGAGGCGGCGTCGATCCACAGCGGCCAGCCCAGCCCGAACCGGGGTCGGTACAGCAGCTGCCGGAAGCGCGGAGCAAGATGCAGCCGCCGACCGATCTCCTCGCGGGCCGTCTCGATCCGGAACCGGCCCTCGGGGTCCAGCAGGCCGGTGCCGTCGAGGATGGCCAGGGCGCCGATGTCCTGGGACCAGCCGAGCTCCTCGGGCCACAACAGCAGGAGGTCCTGGGCGGTCAAGCGGTCCACAAGCCACCCCCCGAGCTGGCCTTCGGATCCCGCGGTGTCTCCCTGATATGGGTGTGGCCGGAGCCGTCCGGATACAGGAGCCCCAGGCCCAGCGCGCGGTCCATGCCGATGTGCGCGAACCACACCAGCGCCAGCGCCACGGCAAGACCAGACCCGGTGAGGACTCCGACCAGCCCCAGGGCGGCCGGGGGCGCGTAGGTGTGGATCAGGTCGTAGGCCACGGCGCCGACGTGCTTGCTTCGCAGCTGGCCGAGGAGGCCAAGGTCGGGGATTGGCAGCAGCACCAGGAACAGCCACCACGACCGTCCGTACTTGCCGTATAGCACTATCGCCACGGCCAACAGCGCCACGCCCTCGCTTCGCAGCAGCGCCAACGGCAAGCCCGTCACCACACCGGCGGTGCCCGGCCTCGCCAGTTCAGTCTCTGAAGGCTCGAACGCTGCCGACTTGTGCCTGCGCCGCTCGATCGGTGGTGGCATCGCTCCTCACCGGTCCCATGAACCAGGGCTCCACCGTCAGCTTCGTTCGGACACTCATGCCAGAGCAGGGCCAAACGGTCCTACCCCGACGGGCCCTCCGGCCCCGCCAGCGAGGACAACCACCTCACCGTGATCGTTGATCTCGCGAGCTGGGTCCGTTGACGCTTCGCTCCCCTGGTGACCTGGCTGCGGCGGCGGCGGGCTCTATGGCAAGGCCTCATGCCTTCACGATCTGCGGTTCACCGCTTCAGGTGCCTGTCGAAGAATGCGCCGATGCGGCGGCGGGCGTCCTGGGCCGACGGCCCGTGGTAGCGGGCCCCCGACAGCCTACTCAACAGCACCGTCAGCGGGGTCATGTCGGCGGGTGGGTGGTCGTTGAGGAACCCATGACTGGCCTCGGGATAGACCTTGATGTCGTGATCGATGCCGTTAGTGGTGAGGGCTTGTTCCAGCCGGGCGGCGGCCCGATACCCCATCGGGGAGCGGTCCTTGCCACCATAGCTGGCCACGATCGGACACGCCCCGGCCAACAGCCGCTCGGCATCCTTGGGACAACCGCCGTAGTTGCTGCTGGACGCGGCAAAGCCGCGGCCCGGGGCCAGGGCATAGCCGCCACCCATGCAGAACCCGATGACGCCGATGCGGCCGGTGCACTGGTCCTGGTCGGCCAGCCAGGCCCGGGCGGCTTCGATGTCGTCGAAGGTGCGGCCCTGGCGGGTGCCCAGCTCGCGGATGATGGTCCGCAGGCAGCGCAGCATGCTGCCCCACCAGTACAGGTCGGGGGCGGCGGCCAGATAGCCCTCCTGCGCCAGCCAGTCCGCCTGGTGGCGCAGATCCTGGCTCATCCCGCCGAAGTCGTGGATGACGACCACGCCCGGCCACGGCCCCTCGCGGGCTGGGGTGGCCACATAGGTCGGCAGCTCCCCGCGCGGGGTGCGGATCTTCACCTCGGCCATGGCTCCGGACCGGTCGCCGCCCAGGCGCGCCGTGGCCGGCCGGCCATGGTGAACCGGGCCAGGTCGCGCTGCATCCGCCGCCCAGCCGGCCCCAGCCGGCAGGCGGTGGCGACCAGCACCAGCCGGTCCACCAGCTGGGGGTGGTCGATGGCGAGCTGTTGGGCGATCGAGCCGCCGGTGGAGATGCCCATGATGGCGACCGGCCCGGCGAAGGTCCGTTCCAGGGCGTGGGCGTAGTGGCCGGCCAGGTCGGCCATGGTGGCGCCGGGTTGCAGGCCGGGCTTGCGGTTGATCAGGTAGACGGTGAAGTGAC
>DASUPQ010000043.1 GCA_036280995.1 Actinomycetota bacterium
CCGGGGACGCCGTCGGGGGGCCCGCCTACTGGCAGGTCCAGGACGACGAGGCCCGCGTGTGGGAGCTGATCGTCCAGCCTCGTCCCAAGCTCAAGAAGGGAGCGAGGGCGCGGGTCGTCGTCACCTATGGCGGCCAGACCACCCGGCCGGAGGACATCGAAGGCGCCCTCTACGGCTGGGTGACCACGCGCGACGGCGCCATGGTGGTGAGCGAACCCGAGGGCTCGATGACCTGGTACCCGGTCAGCGACCACCCGACGGACAAGGCCACCTACAGCTTCGAGATCACGGTGCCCAAGGGGAAGGTGGCGGTCGCCAACGGCCTGCCGGCACGGAAACCGATCACGAAGCACGGCCGGACCACGTGGTTCTGGGACGCCCCGGATCTGCAGGCCAGCTACCTGACGACCGCCTCTGTCGGCGACTACGAGCTGCGTTTCTCGAAGACGGACGACGGGCTGCCGATCATCGACGCCATCGACGACAGGCTCACGCCCGAGAATGCCGCCACCACAGATGCCAGCCTCAAACTGCAGCCGGACATGATCGCCTTCCTCGAGGAGACCTTCTCGCCGTACCCGTTCAACTCCTACGGCTCGATCGTGGACGACGACAGCGTCGGCTACGCGCTTGAGACGCAGACCCGGCCCGTGTACTCCAGGGTGGCCAGCGAGTCCACCGTCGTCCACGAACTCGCCCACCAGTGGTTCGGGAACGCCGTGAGCCCGGAGCGGTGGCAGGACATCTGGCTCAACGAGGGCTGGGCCACCTACGTCGAATGGCTATGGAGCGAGGACTCGGGCGGCGACTCGGCCCAGGCGAGCTTCGACGCCGTCATGGAGATCCCCGCCGACGACCCGTTCTGGGACCTGGCGATCGCCGACCCGGGCCCGCTCGGTCTCTTCAACGGGGCGGTGTATGACCGCGGCGCGGCGACCCTGCATGCTCTGCGGGCCGAGGTTGGCGACCAGGCGTTCTTCGAGGCCGCTCGGGAATGGCTGGAGCGCTACGACGACTCCACCGGCACCACGGAGGACTTCGAGGCGGTCTACGAGGAGGTGTCCGGCCAGGACCTCGACTCCTTCTTCGACGTGTGGCTGCGGACGCCCAGCAAGCCGACGATCTCGTGATACCGCCCCAAGCCATACCTCTGCGGCCGGGCCGCCGGAGGGTCCTCGACCGACCCCGTTCCGCGCGCCTGGAGAGGCCGTTGCCGCCATATCTTGCGGCATGACCGAGTCAGATCCGAAGGCGGACCTCCGTCGCTACCTGCAGGCCGCCCGCGAGGCGCTGGTGTGGAAGCTTGAAGGGCTGTCGGAGTACGACGCCCGCCGCCCAATGGTGCCGACCGGCACCAACCTGCTCGGGCTGGTCAAGCACGTAGCCAGCGTCGAGGCGGGGTACTTCGGCGAGACGTTCGGCCGGCCGTTCCCAGAGCCGCTGCCATGGCTGGACGAGGGTGCCGAACCCAATGCCGACATGTGGGCCACCGCCGAGGAGTCGCGGGAACAGATCGTTGGTCTGTACCACCGTGTCTGGGCGCACTCGGACGCCACGATCGACACGCTGGCGCTGGATGCCGTCGGCAAGGTGCCGTGGTGGCCTCGGGAGCGGCGCGAGGTCACGCTGCAACGGATCCTCGTGCACATGATCGCCGAGACCCATCGGCACGCCGGCCACGCCGACATCGTCCGGGAGCTCATCGACGGCGCGGCCGGGCTGCGGGAAGGCAACGACAACCTGGCGCCGGGCGATCAGGCCTGGTGGGAGCGCTACCGCAGTCGGTTGGAGCGTGCCGCGCGGGAGGCCGGCTCGGCCTGAGCCCGTCCCGTCCCGGCCTCGACTCCTCACCGGCGCCGGTGGTCTAGGTCTTGGCCGCCATGGGTAAGGAAGGCGTCTCAGGACCGCGCCGCACGCTCAGGACGGCGGTTGACGATGTCGCCGGAACGCATCTCGATCCTGGTGCTCGGGCTGATCTTCGTGATCGCCACCGTCCTGCCGGTCAACATCGGGGTGCTGGCGTTCGCGGCGGCCTTCCTGGTCGGCACCGTGGTCGCCGACCAGTCCACCGACGACATCATCGCCGG
>DASUPQ010000044.1 GCA_036280995.1 Actinomycetota bacterium
TGCAGCGAGTACATGCACCTGGACAACTCGGCCTGCAACCTGGCCAGCCTGAACCTGCTCAAGTTCCTCGACGGGGACGGGCGCTTCGACGTGGCCGCGTTCCGGCACGCGGTCGAGATCGTGTTCCTGGCCCAGGAGATCATCGTCGGCAACTCCTCCTACCCGACCGAGCGGATCACCCAGAACGCCAAGGACTTCCGGCAGCTCGGGCTCGGCTACGCCAACCTGGGGGCGCTGCTCATGGCCCTCGGCAAGGCCTATGACTCCGACGGCGGGCGGGCCTGGGCGGGGTCGATCACCGCGCTCATGACCGGGCACGCCTACCGGACCAGCGCCCGCATCGCCCAGGTGACGGGGCCGTTCGCCGGCTACCCGAAGAACCGGGAGCCGATGCTGCGGGTGATGGGCAGGCACCGGGCCGCCGTCGACGAGATCGACGCCTCGCTGGTCCAGACCGACCTGTTCGAGGCCGCCCGCACCGCCTGGGACGAGGCCATCGAGCTCGGCGGCGAGCACGGCTACCGCAACGCCCAGGCGAGCGTGCTCGCCCCCACCGGCACCATCGGCCTGCTGATGGACTGCGACACCACCGGGATCGAGCCCGACCTGGCCCTGGTCAAGACCAAGAAGCTGGTCGGCGGCGGGTCGATGTCGATCGTCAACCAGACGGTGCCGCGGGCCCTGCGGACCCTCGGGTACGCCGACGAGCACGTGCAGGCGATCACCGAGTACGTGGCCGCGAACAACTCGGTGCAGGGCGCGCCGGTGCTGCGCTCGGAGCACTACGACGTGTTCGACTGCGCCATGGGCGACTCGCCGATCCACTACATGGGCCACATCCGCATGATGGCCGCGGCCCAGCCGTTCCTGAGCGGGGCCATCTCCAAGACGGTGAACATGCCCGAGCACGTCACGGTCGAGGACGTGGAGCACGCCTACGTCGAGGGCTGGAAGCTCGGCCTCAAGGCGCTGGCCATCTACCGGGACAACTGCAAGGTCGGCCAGCCGCTGTCGGCCGACAAGAAGGTGACCACCGACACCGGCGCGGTCATCGAGGTCGACCAGGCCCCGGTGCGCCGGCGCCTGCCCAAGCAGCGGCCGTCGCAGACGACCTCGTTCCGGGTCGGGGACATCGAGGGCTACCTGACGGCCGGGTCCTACCCGGACGACGGGCTCGGGGAGATCTTCTTCAAGGTCTCCAAGCAGGGCTCGACCCTGTCGGGCGTGATGGACGCGTTCGCGATCGCCATCAGCCTCGGACTCCAGTACGGGGTGCCGCTGGAGGCGTACGTGGCCAAGTTCGTCAACATGATCTTCGAGCCCAACGGCATGACCGACGACAAGGACGTCCGCATCGCCCAGAGCCTGGTCGACTACCTGGCCCGCCGGCTGGCCATCGACCACCTGGACGTCGAGACCCGCCAGGCGCTGGGGATCAAGACCACCGCCGAGCGCACCGCCGAGGTCAACGGCACCGCCGAGCCGGTCCCGGCCGGCGAGGCCGCAGCCCCGGCCCCGGTGGCCGAGGTGCCGGGACCGGTCCCGGTCGAGCTCCAGCAGCGCCCGGCCACCCCGGCGGCGGCGGCGCAGGCCGCGGCGGCGCCGGCAGCCCAGGCGCCGGCCTTCACCCCGGGCATGGCCGCGGTCGACGCCCCCTACTGCTCGACCTGCGGGGTCCGGATGCGCCCGGCCGGGTCGTGCTTCGTCTGCGAGTCCTGCGGCACCACCAGCGGGTGCAGCTGATCCCGGGCGCCGGTAGCGCTGCTCGATCGGGTGCTGCCGAAGGTGTAGGGCCGCAGGGCGGCCGGGTCGCGGTAGTCCTCGAACGCGGCGCGGCCTGGGGGTTGCGGGCGCCGCCGTGGCCGCCCGTCCGCGCAGCGACCACCCGCCACCGGCATCGATCAACGCCGCCGCGCTGAGCCGCCCACCCCCAGCAGGAACCTGCGTCGATCCGGCGGCCCGGTTCCGGAGAGGCCAGGCGCTGAACGCGAGGCCGCGTAGCCCAGTTCCGGCGACCCGGCGCCCTACAGCTCGGCCCGGAACGACTCCAGGCGTCGGCCAGCTCGCGAGGGCGGCTGAGGGCGACGCAGTGGCTGCCGTCGATCTCGTCCGGGGCGATGGCCAGGCGGTCCTGCACCACCCGGCGGTGGGCGCCGTCTCGGGCGCCATGCTGGCCCGCTGGGCGGCCGACCGGTTCGGCGTCGGCCCGGCCATGATCGGCAGCTGGGTGCTGGCGGCCGCCGGCACGCTGCTGGTGCCGCTGGCCGCCGGGCCCGCCGTGGTGGTCGTCGCGATGCTCGCCGTCTCCAAGGCGTTCGAGGGCATCACCGACACGGTGGCGAACATCCACCAGTGGAGCCTGCGCCAGGTGGTGACGCCGGACCACCTGGCCGGCCGGGTCACGGCCGGCCACCGCTTCACCGTGTACGGCGCCAGCGCCGTCGGCGCCCTGGCCGGTGGCGCGCTCGGCGGCGCCGTGGGCCTCCGGCCGGCGCTGACCATCTGCGCGATCGGGGCGCTGCTGTCGCCGCTGCCGGCCGTGTTCTCGCCCCTGCGACGCCTGCGCGAGCAGCAGCCCGCGTAGGCTGCCGGCATGGATGCCGAGCTCCGCCTCCGGGCGCTCGACCCGGGACGCGACCGGCCGCTGCTGGAGCGGCTCTGGGAGCGGGCGCTCGGGCCGGTGTGGCCGCTGCTTCCCGGGGGGCTCGACATCGTCCGCGACGGGCTCGTGGCCGAGCCCCGGCGCGGCGGTGGCCCGGGCGGCGGGGCGCTGGGGATGGTGGCCGTCGACCCCGCCGGGAGCATCCCGCTGCTCCTGGTCGACCCGGCCGTCCAGCGCCAGGGCGTCGGGACGCGGCTGCTGCAGGCGGGGCTGGAGCGGCTCGGGGCGCTCGGGGCGGGGACGGCGGGGCTGGGGAGCGGCGGCGACGACTACGTCTGGCCGGGGGTGCCGGACGACCTGCCGGCCGCGGCCGCCTTCTTCGCCGCCCGGGGGTGGCGGTACGACCACACCGTGGCCGACCTGACCGCCGACCTGCGGGGGTACGAGGCGCCGGCCGGGGTGGGGGAGCGGCCCGGGCGGGCTGGCGTCTCGCTCCAGGTGCTGGCCGAACGGGACCGGGCCGAGGTGCTCGCCTTCGAGGCGGCCACCTTCCCGGAGTGGGTGGTGTGGTTCGAGCGGCTGGAGGCCTCGGTGCTGGTCGCCCGCGACCGGGCGGGCGGCGTCGTGGGCACGCTGCTGTTCTCCGGCCCGCCCGGCGCCACCATCTACGAGCCGCTGCTGGGCCGCGACGCCGGCACCATCGGCTGTGTCGGGGTGGCCGCGGCCGCCCGCGGCGCCGGGGTCGGCAGCGCCATGGTGGCCAGGGCCTCGGAGCTGCTGCGGGACGCGGGCACCCGCGCCTGCCACATCGGCTGGACCCAGCGGGAGCGGTTCTACGCCCGCCTCGGCTACGCCCCCTGGCGGCGCTACCACATGGCCCGCCGGGCCCTTCCGGGCTGAGCCCGACCCGCCCGCAGCACTCGGTGACGGCGATGCGCGATCCTGGGCCTGGCGAGCGACCGACCGGAGGCGGCCGGCCAGGTCCTGGTCATCCGTGAGCCCGGGTGGTTCCAGCACCGCGCCTTCAAGGGGCCGGACACGGACGTCAACCTGCACCAGGCCCGGTCCCGGGCTCCGTGAGGCCTCCCCGGGGCGTTCACAACTCCTTCACGGCGGGTCGGCAGCATCGGGAACGACCGAAGCAACGCCGACAACGAGGAGGATGATGCGATGCGTCGGACGATGGTGATCGGGGCGGCGATCCTCGCCGTCCTGGCCGTGATCGGGATCGGGGTCGCGGCCTACAGCGCCGGGGTCGACGAGGGGATCTCCCGGGAGCTGGCCCAGAGCGGCGACACCGACCAGGTGGTCAGGGTCGTCGGCCACGGCTGGGGCTACGGCTACGGCCGCGGGTTCGGGTTCCCGTTCGGGCTGATCCTGTTCCCGCTGTTCGTGATCGGGCTCGTGCTGCTGATCCGGGGCGCGTTCGCCCGCGGGCGCTGGGGCGGGCCGCCCCGGTGGTGGGGTCCCGGCGGCTGGGGCCCCGGTGGCCCTGGAGGCCCGGGCGGCTACGGCCCACCCGGACCGTGGGGCGGCCAGGCGGCGTTCGACGAGTACCACCGCCGCCTGCACGAGCAGCCCGGGACGCCGGCCGCGCCCGGTGACACCCCCGCCGAGGGCGGCACCCGGGAGGCGCCGCCGGGGACGGGCACCGCGTAACCGGACGAGCCAGCCGGCAGGGCGGAGGGTTGCCTCCGCCCCGCCGGCTCGTCAGGCTTCGGGCGAGCTGGGAGGGACAGGTGAAGCGGATCCTGGTGGTCGAGGACGAGAGCAGCATCGCCCGGCTGGTCCGGGACTACCTGGAGCACGCCGGGTTCGAGGTGGTGGTGGCCGGCGACGGGGAGGTGGCGCTGGCCGAGGCCCGGCGGGCCCGGCCCGACCTGGTCGTGCTCGACCTGGGACTGCCCGGGCGGGACGGCCTGGACGTGGCCCGGAGCCTGCGCCGGACCTCCAACGTGCCGATCGTGATGCTGACCGCCCGGGGCGACGAGACCGACCGGATCGTCGGCCTGGAGCTGGGCGCCGACGACTACGTGGTCAAGCCGTTCAGCCCCAAGGAGCTGGTGGCCAGGGTCCGGGCCGTGCTGCGGCGGACCGAGGCGGCCGGGCCCGGCGGCTCCGAGGTGCTCCGGGTCGCCGACGTCGAGGTCGACCTGCCCCGCATGCGGGTCGCCGTCGGCGGCCGCCCGGTCGAGCTCACCCCGACCGAGTTCCAGCTGCTGGCGGCCATGGTCCGCGAGCCCGGCCGGGTGTTCACCCGCGGCCAGCTCCTGGACGCGGTCCACGGCGTCGCCTTCGAGTCCTACGAGCGGGCGGTCGACGCCCACGTCAAGAACCTCCGCAAGAAGATCGAGCCCACTCCCGGGCGGCCCCGCTACCTCCTCACCGTCCACGGCGTCGGCTACCGGTTCGCCGATGCCTGACAACGGCCCAGCCGGCAGGGAGTCCGGTCCGGCGGCGGAGGGCGGGGGCGGGCCCGGGCCGCCGTGGGGGCGCCACCGCGGGTACCCGGCCGGGCAGTGGCGGCCGGGGCGGCCGCCGCCGTGGTGGCCGGAGGGAGAGCCGTTCCCGCCATGGCGGGGCGGGCCGCGGCGGCGGTTCCCGCGGCGGGTCGGATTCCTGGTGGCGCTCGCCGTCGGGCTCCTGTTCCTGGCCAGCGGGCTCGCCTGGCGGCTGCTCTGGGGCGGCCAGTACGGGCCGGAGGACGGCCGGGGCTGGAACGGCCCCCCGTTCCCCCTGCTGATCCTGGGCCTGCTCGCGGTGGCCTTCGTGGCCGGGCGGGCCGTGCGGCGGATGGCGGCGCCGATCGGGGAGGTGATGGAGGCCGCCGACCGGGTCGCCGGGGGCGACTACTCGACCCGGGTGCAGCCCCGGGGCCCGGGCGAGGTCGGCCAGCTGGCCCACTCCTTCAACCAGATGACCGAGCGCCTGCAGGCCAACGAGACCCAGCGCCGGGCCCTGCTGGCCGACGTCGCCCACGAGCTGCGGACCCCGCTGTCGGTGATCCGGGGCAACGTCGAGGGCATCCTCGACGGGGTCTACCCGGCCGACGAGACCCACCTGGCCCCGGTCCTGGAGGAGACGGCGGTGATGGCCCGGCTGCTCGACGACCTCCAGACCCTGTCGACCGCCGAGGCCGGGGTGCTGCGGCTCCACCGCGAGCGGGTCGACCCGCTCGCCCTCGCCCAGGACATGACGGCCGCGTTCCGGGCCAGGGCGGACCGGGCCGGGGTCGGGCTCGCCTGCCGCGCGGCCGCGCCGGTCCCCGAGGTCGACGTCGACCCGGTCCGGGTCGGCGAGGTCCTGGCCAACCTCCTCTCCAACGCCATCCGGCACACCCCCCGGGGCGGGTCGGTCGATGTCCTGGTCGGCCCGGACCCGGCCGGGGTGGCCGTCAGCGTGGCCGACACCGGGCCCGGGATCGACGCCCGCGACCTCCCGCACGTGTTCGACCGGTTCGTGAAGTCGGCCGACTCGGGCGGGGCCGGGCTCGGGCTGGCCATCGCCAGGAGCCTGGTCGAGGCCCACGGCGGCCGGATCACGGCCGAGAGCACACCCGGGCGGGGGACCGTGATGCGGTTCGTGCTCCCGGCTGTGGAAGACTCCACCGGTTCGTCGGGGTGACGGCTTACCCTTGTCTGGCACGCATCCGGCGTGCAGCATGGAAGGTGACG
Organism: Actinomycetota bacterium; assembly: GCA_036280995.1. NCBI lineage: Bacteria > Bacillati > Actinomycetota > Actinomycetota bacterium. The sequence goes on from DASUPQ010000044.1 coordinate 6,277, forward strand.
GAACGGGCATCCCGACCGAAGCCGACGGCGGCGGGTGGGCGGGGGTGAATGGTCTGGTGACGAACGGCGAGCTGGGCGCGACCGGCCAGCGGATCTACGACTACATCCGCGAGTCGCACGCGGCCACGGGCCTGGTGCCCACGGTGCGCGAGATCCGTGAGGCGATCGGGGTCAAGTCCATCGGGACGGTCGGCTACTGGCTCGACAGGCTCGAGGCGCTGAACCTGATCCGCCGCGACGCCGGCAAGAACCGGTCCATCCAGCTCCGGGGCGAGTCCCCGACGGTCCCGGTGCCGCTGGTCGGCGAGATCCGCGCCGGGTCGCCGCTCCTGGCCGAGGAGCGGGTCGACGGGAACTTCGTCCTGCCCCGCCAGCTGGTGGGGGAGGGCACCCTGTTCATGCTCCGGGTGCGCGGCGACTCGATGATCGACGCCCAGATCGCCGAGAACGACTACGTGGTCGTGCGCGCGCAACGGGACGCCCAGAACGGCGACATCGTGGCCGCGCTGGTTCCCGGGACCGAGGACGGCGCCACCATCAAGCACTTCTCCCGCAAGGGCGACCGGGTCCGCCTGCTCCCCGCCAACAGCGAGTACAAGCCGATCCCGTTCGGGCCCGACGGCCGCATCCTCGGCAAGGTGGTGACGGTCCTCCGGCGGGTCTGACCCGCGGCCAGGCCAGGGTGCGAGCAGGCGGTCAGGCGAGGCTGCGGACGGCCGCACCACCACCGCGCCCGAGGCGCACGGGTCCATGGCCATGGGCCCGTCAGGCGACCCGGATGAGGACGACGGTGATGTTGTCGGGGCCGCCGGCGGAGTTGGCGGCGTCGATCAGGGAACGGCAGGTCGCGTCGCCGTCGGGCTCGGCGGCGAGGAGCTGGGCGATCTTGACGTCGGGGACGACCTCGGTGAGGCCGTCGGAGCAGAGGAGGACCTGGTCGCCGGAGGTGAGCTCCAGCGGGTCGGGGGTGTCGACGGGGACGCGGGGGTCGAGGCCGACGGCGCGGGTGAGGATGCTGCGCTCGGGGTGGATGGCGGCCTGCTCGGGGGTGAGGCGGCCCCGGCGGACCAGCTCGCCGACCACGGTGTGGTCGGTGGTGAGCTGCTCCAGCGACCCGTCGCGGAACCGGTAGGCGCGGCTGTCGCCGACGTGGGCGAGCTGGAGGTGGTGGTCGCCGGCGACGGCGGCGGCGGTGAGGGTGGTGCCCATGCCCCACAGGTCGGGGTCGCCGGTGGCCCGGTCGAGGATGGCCGAGTTGGCCTGCCGGACCGCCTCGGCCAGGGCCTCGGCGGCCTCGGCGGGATCGGCGAACTCGCGGCCGTCGAGGGCGGCCAGCGGCTCCACAGCCGCCGCCGAGGCGACCTCGCCGCCCTGGTGGCCGCCGAGG
>DASUPQ010000045.1 GCA_036280995.1 Actinomycetota bacterium
CGGCGGCTCGCCCTGCCGCGGCCATGGGCACGGCCGCCGTCCCGACCAGGGCACGCAGCCGCCCGCGGCGGCGCCGCCGACGCAACCTTCCGGCGGGCACGGCCAGGACCGGCCCGACGGTCCGGCCGACGGCGGCGGCCAGGCCGGATGACTGGCGTCGCCGGCGGCGCCGGGCCAGCAACACGCCGCCGGCCACCGAGGAGGCGGCCGCGCCAGCGACGAGCAACCTCCGGCCACGGGGAGCTCCAACCCCGGGCAGGCTGGCCGCCCGCTGGCGAGCCCGATCCAGCCCTTCCCGCAGGCGGGCGGGCGGGCTGCCACCCGCCATCCGCCTGGCACTTCCCCAGCGCAGCTCCGGGGCACCGCCGTAGTAACCATGCAGCCGAGCGGTTTGCTCCTTGGACAGCCGCCGACCGGGACGGATGGCCGGGGCATCGGCGACCAGCGCGTGCTGGACAGGGACGCCGATCTGGTCCTGCTGCTCGGTGGCGTCGACCAGCGGCACGAAGACTGGACGGTCCTCCCGCCCGCTGGTGACCAGGGCCCACTCAGGCTCCCCACTGACCACGTCCAGGTAGATGTGCACGATACGGCCGAGCGGGGCGCCCTCGCGGTCCACCATGGGCTTGTCCCGCCAGGCGCGGGCCGTCTCGATCGAGGGTCTGGGCATCGCCCTCACCGCTCCCTGTCCGGCTGGTCCACCTCCACCTTCTCCTTGCGGACCGGCTCGGACACCTCCTCCTGGTCGCGGACGACCTCCTTGCCGATCCGCACGCGCTCCTTGGGCACCACCTGCTTGTCGACCACCGGCCGCTCCTCTCGCAGCTCGATGGTCCGCTCGTCCGCTGACAGCTCGGCGTCACGGTCGCCTTCACCGGCCGCGATCGGCTCGCGCTGGACGCGCAGCTCCTCCCGCTCGACCGGGACAGTCCGGCGCTGCTGCTCGGTGACGACCTGCTTGCGGACGCCGGCCCGGCCGCGCGGCACCTGCTTGGTGTCGACCTTCAGCTCCTCCTCGGAGCGGGTCAGGGTCTGCTGGCCGGCATGCTCCCGCTGGCGGCCGACGGCATCCGCGCCGGTCGCGGTCACCGGGGCGGGGGCGACGGTCGGAATGGCGGCCGGCCCCTCGGCCAGCCTGAGGACCTCCTGGGCCTTCAGCACGAAGTCGTTGGTGGCCAGGTCGCGGATGGTCTTGACCCCGAACGCCTTGTGCAGGGCCTCGCCGCCCCGCTTGCCGAGCCCGCGCAGGGCCTCGACCGGGGCGTCGGGTAGCTCGTTGACGTCGTGATCCTCGTATCGCCTGTCGACGTACTCGCGTGTCTGGGCAGCTCCCATGGCTGGATCGCCTCCCTGGGGGATCCGGATGGTGCGCCGGTGCGCCGGAATCGGCGCCGGGCGGCGCGACGGGTGAGCGGATCTACCTCCGCGGGCAGCCAATGCGGCTGCGATCGACGCGGCACAGGACGGATGCGGTCCTGCTCGGAAGGCGGCATCGCCACCACCCCAAGGGTATGCACGACGACCCTTCCCTAAACCTGCGACAGCACCAGACGGATCTAGACTGCTCACGCTTGGATGCCTCGTCGGTCTGGATGGCTCCTGGCGGATCCAGAAGGATCGTCTGGATGATCATCAGCTGGCCGGAGCAGCCACCATCACCATCCAGATGACCTGCATCGCTACAGCTCCCTGCCAGATCAGGGCTCCACCAGCTGGGCCCGCATTCGGGCGAGGGCACGCCGTTGCAGCCGGGAGATGTGCATCTGGGAGCAGCCGACCCGGGCTGCGATCTCGTACTGGTCCAGGTCCTGGAAGAACCGCAGCATGATGACCTCGCGTTCCAGCGCCGGCAGGTCGGCGACCAGGCCGGGCAGGGCCAACAGGTCCTCTGGCTCCTCCCGGGATCCGGCCGCTGCCATCAGGTCGCCCAGCGATGCGTCCCCGTCCTCGCCGACTGGCTGGTCCAGCGACACCTCGAGGCGGCTGCCCGCAGCCGCCAGGCCCTCCAGGACCTCCTCCTCGTCCAGCTCAACATGCTCGGCCAGCTCGGTGGTGGTGGGTGAGCGGCCCAGACGCTGGTGCAGCTCATCGGCCGCCCGGCACAACCGTAGCGCCTGCTCCTTGCGCGGCCGGGGCACGTGCAGCCGCCAGCTGGTGTCGCGCAGGTAACGTTTGAGCTCGCCCACCACACAGGCCACCCCGTAGGGCACGAACGGGTTGCCATGGGTGGGGTCATAGCGGTCGACGGCGGCGATCAGCCCGGCCCGGGCGACCTGGCGCAGGTCCTCCGGGGTGGTCCCACGGCTGTGGCGGTAGCGGCCAGCCAGCCGGTCGGCCAGGCCTAGGTAGGCCAGGATGATCTGCTCGCGCAGCTGAGGGTCGCGGCTGGTGGCGTAGTCCTGCACCCAGGCATCGACCTCGGCCGCAGCAGCTCGGTCGGCGGGGTGGACGTCCAGGACCGCATGGTCGGGAAACTGGGCGATGGCGGTAGACACAAATGCACCTCGTGGCACTGGTCGTCCACGAGGTCTAGGTGGACGCAGCAGCAACAGCAGCCGAACGACGGCAGCCTCCCCTTGAGCGGTCCTTGGCAAACCTGGTCGCCCTCGGCCCAACGCTCGATCGTTGCGACCGCGGATCACCAACCGCTAGATCCGTAGGCTGGTGCTCAGCGTCCACGCCGTCAGTCCGAGTGCTGTCCGTGCAGCTCAGGTCTGGGGCCGCCGCCAGCCTCCTCGACCACGGCGGGAGATCGTGCTCTGCGGAACGGGCTGGTGGCGGGGGCGAGCAGCACCAGGGCCAAGTCGTCGTTGAGTCGTCCACCGGCGTGGGCCAGCAGCAGCCCGACCAGGCCGTCCAGGGCATGACTGAGCGTGGCCGCGGTGAGACAGGCCTCCACCCGGTCGTCCAGGTCGAACTGGCGCCCGTCGGCCGCTCGCGCCTCCACCAGCCCATCGGTGTATAACAACAGGCGATCCTCGGGCCCCAACCTGACCTGCTCCACCACCGGGGTCGGGTCCAGGCCCAACGGAAGCGCTGGCTGGCGTGGCTCCACCAGCCTCCGCCCGGTCGGCTGGACCAGCAACGGTG
>DASUPQ010000046.1 GCA_036280995.1 Actinomycetota bacterium
GCCGTCGGGCCGCTGGGCGCGGTCAGTGTGCTCCTGGTCATCGCCCAGCCGGTCCTCTACGACGCCTTCTGCACCCTCTGCCTGGCCTCGACGGTGGTGTCGCTGGCCACGATCGGCCCGGTCATGGACGAGGTCCTGGCCAGCCTGCAGGCGCTGGCGCGGGTGCGGCGGGCCGGGGGGTCGGTGTGGCGGGCCTTCTGGGGCCTGGATCCGGCCGGCGAGCTGGCCCCCGAGGCGGGCAGGAGCTGACCATGTGGTCCCAGCTTGGCGTGACCGCCGTCGGGATCTGGCTGATGGCCGCGCCGGCCGTGCTCGGCTACGGCGGCGCGGCCGCGGCCAACGACCAGATCGTGGGGCCGACGGTGGCCGCGATCGGGTTCGTGGCCGCCTCCGCGATCACCCGCGGGCTGCGCTGGCTCAACCTGGTCCCGGCGGTGTGGCTGCTGGTCGGCCCCTGGCTGCTGGTCGCGCCCGTCCCGGCCAAGGCCAGCAGCATCACGGCTGGGTTGCTGGTGCTGGCGCTGGCCCGCTACGGGCGTCCGGATCCCGGGCGGTTCGGCGGCTGGCGCACCCTGGCTGGCCCCGGGCCGGGCGCGCCGGACTGACGGTCAGGCCAGGCGGCGGGCGGCGCCGCCCAGCGCCAGCTCCACCGTGACCCGGTTGGTCCCCCTGGCCGCCGCCTTCACCCCGGCCAGGGAGCGGCCCAGCAGCTGCTCGACGGTGGCGGCCAGCTGGGGCCGCAGGTGCCGGGGGGGCCGCCCGAACGGCCGGTCGAGCCGGAGGCCGAGCAGCTCCTCGGTCCGGTGCCCGGCCCCGTCGGCACCCCAGCGCTCCTCGAGCACCAGCTCGACCCGGCGGCCGTCGACCACGGCCGCGGCCGGCTGGAGGTCAAGGCCGGTGCTGGCCGACCAGACGGCGGCCACTCGCCGGGCGAGCTGGCCGAGCCGCTGGCTGGCCTGGGTGTGGCCCTCGGTCCAGACGGCGAGGGCATGGTCGAGGTCGAGCGGGCTGATGGCCATCGGATGTGCCTCCATGAGGGTGTGGGCAAACGGGTGGGAGGAGGGCCGCTCAGGTGACCAGCCGGTCGCGCTCCACGACCACGTGGCCGGTCCGCGGCATCGAGAGCCGGCCGAGCACCAGGCCGTAGACGACGTGGGCGACGATCCAGGTGGCCCAGCCGAGGTGGGTCGCCATGTCGGCGACCACCGCGCCCCCGCTGAGCACCTCGGCCACCAGGGGCAGGACGGCGAAGCTCATGACCAGCATCACGGCCAGGGCATACAGCACCCCGGCGGCCACCACCCCGGAGCCGGCCACCCGGATCCGGGGGACCAGCGATGCGAACACGGCGCCGAACAGCAGCGAGCAGGTCAGGTGGACCAGGGCGCCGAGGGTGACCGCGCCGGGGGCGTAGAACAGCGGGTCGCCGGCGTCGGCCGCCGCCATCGAGGTGGCGGCCTCGTCGGGGCCGGTGAAGGGGGCGGCGACCAGGTACAGGGGGGTGAGGAACCCCTTGCGCAGCAGGGTGGCGACCAGCATCAGCAGCCCGGCCATGGCGATGCCGGCCAGCAGGGACGCCAGCACCCAGTTGGGCCGGTCCCGGTCGGCTTCGGCCAGCCCGGGGCCGGCCCGTGGCATCTGCGGTGCAGCCATCGGAACCTCCGTCGTCGGGCATCGATCGAACTCAGGTCCCGGGAGGGTGCCCGCGGCCCCGGCCGTGGCCGCGGGCCGTCGGCGAACCGCAACACGTTCGCCGGGTGTCTGTCGCCAACGCGGCCGGCGGCTACCGGGCGGCCGCCCGGCGGGCCATGACCCCGGCCAGCCCGGCCGCCAGCTGCGGCCGGTGGGTGGCCGCCCAGAGCTGCGGGCTGTGGCGCCGGGCCCGGCGGTGGAACGGCCCGTGGGCGCCGGCGTCGTCCCGGTCGTCCAGTGACCGGTCGAGGTTGTCCCCCCAGGCGTCGAGGTCGACCGGCTCGTCGGTCTGCTGGCTGTCGACCCCGGTCGCGCCCAGGTAGCGGTCGAGCAGGCCCGGAGCGAGCTTGTTGGCCAGCCTGGTCAACGCCGTCGGGCGCCGACATGCAGCTCCCGCGGCCATGCTGGGCCGCCCAGGCGATCGCCCTGGCCGCCACCTCGGGCTGGTAGATGGGCGGGACCGGCTGGGGGTGGCGAGGCAGCCGGGTCCGCACCCAGGTGAACTGGGTGGTGTTGAGAGCCGGCAGATGCACCGTGCTCACCCGGACACGGCTGCCGGCGTGGTGCAGGTCGGCGCGGAGCGAGTCGTCGAAGCCCTGGATGGCGTGCTTGGCGGCGCAGTAGGGGCCTGCAGCGGATCCCGCGGTAGGCCAGCGCCGAGCCGACCTGGACGATGGTGCCGCGGTCGCGGGGCCGCATGCGGGCCAGCGCGGCCAGGGTGCCGTGCACGTAGCCGAGGTAGATCACCTCGGCCATCCGCCGGTACTCCTCGGCCGTGATCTCCCAGGCGGGCGCGAACGCCGAGGTCATGGCGTTGTTGACCCACACGTCGGGCGGGCCCAGCTCGGCCTCCAGCATGGCCGCGGCCGCCTCCACCTGGGCGGCGTCGGCGACGTCGGCGGCTACGGTGGCGACCTGGGAGGCCCCGAGCAGCTCGGCGTCGGCCCGGGCGGCCTCCAGGCCGGCCCGGCCACGGGCCAGCAGCCCCAGCCGGGCGCCCTGCCGGGCGAACTCGCGGGTGACGGCCCGGCCCACTCCGGCGCTGGCCCCGGTGATCACGGTGACTGGCGTCGTGCTGGTTATGTGCGCTCCTTTCACGGTGGGAACGGCGCGGCTCAGGCCGCGGTGGACAGCAGGGCCAGGGCCTGCTCCAGGCGGCCGACCCCCTGCACGCGCAGGTCGGCGCCGCGGGCCGCCTCGACCTCGGCGCTGGGCACCAGGAACAGGTCGGCGCCGTCCCGCTCGGCGGCCAGCGCCTTCTGCTCGACCCCGCCGACCACGCCGACGTCACCGTCGACCTGATGGTGCCGGTGGCCGCGACCGTCCGGCCGCGGGCGTAGTCGCCCTGGTCGAGCAGGTCGGCGATGGCCAGCGCGTAGGCCAGCCCGGCCGAGGGGCCGGCCACGTCCGGCCGCTCGCTGAACCGCACCTGGAAGGGGAGGTCCACCTGCAGGTCGCGGGTCTCGACCTGGACGCCGATGCCGCGCCGCCCGCGAGGGCGGGCAGCTGCCGCGTCTCCAGGCCGATGGTCTCGCGCCTGCCGTCGCGCTCCACCGTCAGCCGCACCAGCGTCCCGGCCGGGTTGGCCTGGAGCAGCTCGCGCAGGTCGCCGGTGTCGGCGACCGGCTGGCCGTCGACGGTCACGACAGCGTCACCCGCCCGCAGCCGCCTGGCCGCGGGCCCGTCGGGCAGGATCTGGATGACCCGCACCCCGCTGCCCCGGACGGTGACCGGGAGCCCGCCGCCCTGGCCGCTGCGGCAGCGGCCAGGCGCCGGCTCTCGGTGAACGCCGCCCGCTGGGCGTCGAGGTACTCCTCGGGGTCGACCCCGCGCGGGATCACCGCTCCCGCCCGGACGACCTCGCGGTCGGGGCGCAGCGCCGCCAGCAGCGTGCCCAGCCCGTTGGACTGCCGCAGGCGCACGCTGGTGAGCAGGTAGCGGCCGTTGACCTGGTCGACCGAGGTGCCGGAGATGGTCACGTCGCCGCTGACGTCGGCCGTCCCCCCGGGAGCGACGACCACGAACGGCGGCCGGTACAGGGCGGCCCCGGCGACCAGCAGCACCAGCGCCAGCACCACCCAGACGGCCAGCCCCGGACCGCGGGGCCGCTCCTGGCCGGCCAGCCCGCGCGCCTGGGCGAGCGCCCGCTCGCGGATCACGTCGGTGCCGGAGACCACGCCGACCAGGCGGCCGTCCTCCACCACCATGGCCCGCTTGCCCTGCCCGGCCAGCTGGGCCAGGACGTCGACGGCGGCGCGGCTGCCCTCCACCGTCGTCA
>DASUPQ010000047.1 GCA_036280995.1 Actinomycetota bacterium
GCGGCGTCCGGGCCGGCGACCCGGAAGGTGACCTCGGCCCTGACCTGGGCGGCGGTCCCGTCCGGCCCGCCGCCCTGGAGCTCCTGGAAGGCGAGCTCGTCCACCTCCAGCCGGGCGTCGGGGGGCGGCGCCGTCCCGGCGGGGTCGCGGAGGGTGACGTGCTCGACGAAGTAGCGGACCAGGCGGCCGTCGCCGTCGGCCACGTCCCGGCCCCCGCCGTTGCCCTCCCCCACGTGCACCACCGCGGACCGGCGCACCTGGCCCTCGGCGTCCATGGCCAGCTCGACCATGACGGTGACGTCGCGGGCCTCGGCCGGCAGCGGCGGCGGTGCCGGCGGCGCCGGGTCGGGCCCGGGGCCGGGCGGCGCCGGGTCGGGGTCGGTGGGCGCCGGGTCGGGGTCGGGCGCGACCGGCAGGTCGGGCTCGTCGAAGTCGGGCTCGATGCCGACCAGGGTGGCGCCGACGCAGTCGGCCGCCGGGCCCATCCCGTAGCGGGCGAACGCCCCCCAGATGCCGCCAAGGGCGGTGTGGTGGGCCGCCGCGGTGAGCTGGCCGGCGGCCAGCTTGCCGTCCAGCGCGGCCAGGATGGCGTCGCGCATGTCGAGGAAGCTGGGGTTGGCCCGGGCCAGCTTGAGGGCGTCGACCACCAGCTGGACGGCCAGCGGCTGCCCGACCCGGCGGGTCATCTCCATGAGGGTGGCGCACCAGATCTCGCCGATGGCGTGGACCCTGGTGTAGCGGCCGCCGCCCAGGTCGGCGAAGGTGTCGGGGAACTGGGCGTCGTAGCGGAACCCGCGGATGCCGCCGGCCTTGCCGGTCACCCAGGACCCGACCACCTCGGTCTGGTTGATGACGCAGGCCACGTAGTCGCCCCAGCCCTCCCCCATGCCGGCGCTCTGGGGCTCGTCGAGGGCGTCGACGTTCATGGGGCCGCCGACCAGCCGGTTGGTCACGCCGTGCATGAACTCGTGGTAGACGACGCTCGAGTCGAGCGCGGTGTGGTTGCCGGTGCTCGACACCAGGCCCATGTTCATGACGGGGCTGCTCCCGTCCACCGGGGTGAACATGTTGGCCGTGCCGAACACCGGCCCGGGGTGGGTGCGGGCGTCGACCGGGTCGGCGCCCAGCCCGCCGCGGCCGAAGTTGTCCCCCTGGAAGCTGCCGTCGCGCTCCTGGAACCCGAGCAGGTAGAAGAAGTCGTGCATCGAGCAGTTCAGGTAGAAGAGGTTGACCGCGAGCTGCTCGCTGCCGTTGGGGTCGGCCGGGTCGAACACGACCACGCCGTCCTGGAGGGCGCCCTGGATGGCCGGCCCGTCGTCGCCCAGGTGGGCGTTGACGCTGTTGCCGACGGTCCGGTCGGCATGGACCCAGGTGTCGGGGAAGCCGTCCGGCAGCCCCGCCGGGACGGGCAGGCCGTAGTCGGCCAGGGGCCGCGGGAACTCGCTGGTCCGGCGCTGGCCGTCCCCGTCGACGGGGAACACGCTGCCCCGGGCCGCGACCGTCTGCACCAGCTGGCGGCAGTAGAGGACCTCGCCGCTGCCGGCGTCGACCACCACCCGGTACTGGGCGGTGTGGCCGGGCATGGTCAGCAGGACCAGCCAGCCCAGGCGCAGGTCATCGGTGTCCATCGGGAACCAGGTCAGGCTGGCCCGGATGTCCTCGGCGAACGGCCCCGGGGCGAGCACGGTCGGGCGCTCCGGACGGTCGGGGAAGGTGGCCGTCACCCGGATGAGGAAGCCGTCCAGGCGCACCCCGGGGATCTCCATCGGCTCGCCGAACTCGTCGGTCTGCCCGCGTTCGTCCGGCTGGGGCACGGCGACCTGCTCGGCCGCGGCCAGCACCGCCTCCTCGACCGACAGCCGGGGCGCGACCTCCAGCTCCTGGGGCACGGTGACGGTGGTGCCGACCGTCTGGGCGAGGCGGCCGTCGGGGTCGAACAGGACCGCCTGGGCGGCCTGGAAGATGGGGATGCCCTTGTAGCGCTGCTGGGCGTGGACGGTGACGGCGTTGGCGCTGGTGCGCTGGGTGCTCGGGTCGACGACGTACTCGGTCGGCTGGGTCGCCTCGAGGCCGAGGGCCGGTCCGGCGGCCTGGAGGTGGTCGAGGGCCCGCTGGATGTAGTTGCCCTCCTCGGCCGGGGCGGCCTCGGACCGGACCGCGGCCGGGTTGCCGGTGGTGTAGTCGACGGTGGCGACCTCGAGGCGGTGCGCCCCCTCCAGCCGCTCCTCGGAGACCTCGGCGGCGAGCTCGCGCAGGTGGGTCTCGCGTTCCGGCGTGACCAGGCCGGGCCGGCGCCGGCGGAGATCGACTTCCCGACTCATGGGACTCCTTCATCGAGCCCGCCCCGGCGCGGTGGGCGGCGCCGGGGCGGGGCGGGTCGGCGGGTCAGCGGCGGTAGACGAGGTAGCGCATCGGGATGTTGTTGAGCAGCTGGTTGCCCGGGACCAGGAACAGCGGGTCGGCGTCGACGCTGACGTGGTGGGTGGCGAAGGCCGCGTACGGCTGCACCGGGTCGACGATGTCGACGGTCACGTTGGCCTCGAGCAGGTCCGGGTTGTTGCCGGGGTCGCCGGGCGTGAGCACGAACGGCAGCCAGATGAAGGTGGGCGCCGGCGACGGCAGGGTGAACGCGAAGGTCAGGTCGGGGCCGTCGGTCACGTCGGAGAGGTTGACCTGCTCCAGGCGGACCCGCATGTCGCGGCCGCCGAGCTGCACGGTCGCCGGGATGGCGAAGCCCTGGCCGACGTCGACGGTCGGGTTGATGAACACCAGGGCCCAGATGATGGCCTGCTCGCCGGCGGCGATGATCCGCGACGGCTCGTAGGGCGGGAAGGTGATCTGCTGGATGGGCGAGTAGGCGAGCACGTCGAGCGCCACGTAGGTGCCGACGGTCGGCTCGCCCAGCCGCTGGGCGTCCTCGCCCTCGCGGTGCCGGGCGTCCATCTCGGACGCGTACCTCTCGACCTTGGCCAGTAGCTTGCGGTCGGCGGACTGCCGCCACTCCTCGGCTCCCGCCGGGACCTCGACCTGCGGCTCCGCGCCCAGCCTGTGGGCGGTGACGGAGGTCGCCCGCGACGGCGCCTCCGCCGCCTGGGCGTCGAGCCTGGGCGCCTCGGCCGCGGTGGCCTTGAGCGTCAGCTCCTTCTCGGTAGTGGCCATGCTGGCAATCCCCTTTCGTGGGATCCGGGCGGCTCCCCCCGAGCCGCCTTGCCGGCCTTGCCTTGCGACCGGCGACGCCAGCCTGCCTGGGGGCGCTTAAGCGGCGTCGTCCTGGCGCTTAATCCGGACCCCTCCCGAATTAAGTGGCTGGCGCGCTAGATGCCCTGGTGGCCGCGGAGCTGGCGGGCCAGGTCGGCGGTGGCCGGCTCGGGGTCGACCAGCAGCTCCTGGTGGAGGGCGTCGACGCAGGCCTGGTACTGGCGCAGGGCCAGGTGGGGCTGGCCCTGGCGGCTGTAGCAGCGCATCAGCCGCCGGTGGGCGTCCTCGCGGCAGGGGTCCCTGGCCACCAGCTGCCGGCACAGGGCCACGCAGGCGCCGTACTGGTGCTGGCCGAAGTAGCAGCCGCTGAGCCGGTCGAGCACGTCCAGGTAGGTCAGGAGCAGCTGCTCGCGGGGCAGCACCGGCCAGTCCTCATACGGGTCGTCGGCCAGGAAGTCGCCCTGGTAGAGGGCGACGGCCCGTTCGTAGGCGGCGACGGCCCCGGCCAGCTCCCCGGCCGCCTCCAGCCGCCGGCCGGCGGCGGCGTGGAGCTCGAACTCGTCGACGTCGAGCCACAGCCGGATCTCCTGGTTGAGCCGGTAGGCGCCGCCCTCCAGGACCACCACCGGCCCGGTGGCGCAGGCCCGGAAGGCCCGGCGGAGCCCGTGGACGGCCACGTTCAGGCTGTTGCGGGCCGCGGCCGGCGGGGCGTCGGGCCAGAAGGTGTCCATCAGCACCTCCCGCCGCGGCCAGGGGTCGCGGTGGGTGACCAGGTACTTGAACAGCGAACGGCCGCGGCCGCTGGGCCAGTCGCCGACCGGCACGTCGTCGAGGCGGACCTTGAGCTGGCCGAGCAGGTGGACGGTGAGCAGCGGGCCCCGGGGGCGGTCGCGGGCGGCCGGCGGCGCCGGCTCGGCCGCGGCCCCGGCGGCGCAGGCCCGGTCCTCCAGCTCCTCATAGAGGGACACGGCCCGCTCGGCGGCGCCCCGGTCGAGCAGGTAGTCGGCCGCCCGGTGGACCGTCTCGGCCCCCAGGGGCCGGGCCGGGTCCAGGGCGGCCCGGAGCGGCCCGCGCCAGCCGGTCCGGACGGTGGACCAGCCGTCGGCGAGCGGCTGCAGCCAGGGACCGGCGGGCGCCGTGGCGGCCGCCCCCAGCACGGCCGCCGACAGCGCCGGGTGGCTGTAGCCGACCTCCAGGGCGAGGGCGAGGGCCCGGTGGCCGTCGGCACCCGCCCCCTCCAGCCAGCCGCTGGCCAGGTGGGCGAGCAGCTCCTCGGTCCCGCCCGCCCGGTCGACGGCCCGCTCGACCCGGCCCGGGCCGAGGGTGGCCGCGGCCCCGCAGACGGCGACCAGGTTGGCGGCCGCGCCCCGGCAGAGGGTGGCCGCCCGCCGGGCCGCGGCCACCGGCAGCCGGGGCGCCTCCCGGCCCAGCAGCTCCCCGGCCGCGCCCGGGCCCAGGCGCAGGTCGTCGGCGGTGACGGTGGCCCCGCGGGCCGGCAGGGCCCCGGCGGGCAGGGGCGCGTCGCTGGTGACGACGCAGGCCCGGTCCTCGTCCAGCAGCGGCGCCAGCAGCACGCCGAGCAGGTCCGCCGTCTGGCCCAGGTGGTGGGCGTGCTCGACCACCAGCGACGCCGGGGCGGGCACGGCCGCGGGCAGGGCCGCGGCCAGCTCCTCGAACCCGGCCGGGTGGGCGAACCCGGGATGGTGCCGCTGGACGGCGGCGACCAGGGAGCGCAGGAAGGTGGCGGGGTCGCGGTCCTCGGGACCGAGCCGGACCCAGATCACCGGCCGTCCCTGCCGCTGCAGGGCCTCGAACAGCCCCTCGCTCATCAGGTACCCGGGTGGGGCCACGAAGGCGGTCAGCCCGCCGAGGGCGGCCCGGTCGAAGGTCCAGTGCCGCGCCGCCGGAGCGGACGCGACCGGAGCAGCTGACTTGGCGATAAACGGCATCTTCCCCCCAGCCGTCGCACCTCGGTCTGGTCATTCTTGCGTACCGGCGGCCGCGGACCCGGTGACGTCCGTCACCGGACCGCCGTGCCGTCGGTCACCGCGCCGTAACCGACCGGCCGCCCCCGCTGCTCGGAGGGGAAGCTGGCGAAGCGCAGCGGGCCGGGGGCGACGTCGGTGGGCGGGAGGTCGCCGACGTCGCAGGCCCCCAGCAGCCGCCCGACCCGGTAGCGGCCGGGCAGCACCCCCGCCTGGACCAGTCCGGCGCCGCCGGCCATGACCGCGGCCGCGC
>DASUPQ010000048.1 GCA_036280995.1 Actinomycetota bacterium
CTGGTGGTCGGGTTCCTCGCCCACACCGGCCTGTCCCTCGATACTGAGCCGTCACCCTAACGTGAAAGGATCAAATAAAAGGACATTCCGGAACCTCGATCAGGGTGACCGTGCGTGTGCCTCGGCGGTATCGGGAAGCCGGTTGTAGCCCAGCCGTGCGCAGCCCAGCATGGCGAAGGCGAAGAACCGCCCGGAGTCCCGGTCATAGCGGATCCGCAGCCGCCGACACTCAGCCAGCCAGGCGATCGAGCGTTCGGCCTTCCAGCGGTGGCGACCCAGCCGCTGCGACGACTCGATCCCACGGCGGGCGATGCGGACCTTGATCCCCCGCTGGGTAAGGTAGCCGCGGCAGCGGCGCTGATCGTAGGCCTTGTCGGCGTGAACCTTCTCGGGGCGGCAGCGCCGACCGCCGACAGGGGTCCGCACCCTGGGGATGTCGTCCAGCAGCGCCTGGAACACTGCCGCATCGGGGGTGTTGGCCGCGGTTACCAGCAGCGACAGCGGCAGCCCGGTGCCCTCAGCGGCCAGGTGGAGCTTGGACCCGGGCTTGGCGCGGTCGACCGGGTTTGCGCCGGCCAGGTCCCCCCCGAACCGCGCGCAGGCTGAAGGAGTCCACGGTGACGCGCGACCAGTCCAGCGCTCCGGCTGCGCCGAGCTCGTCCAGCAGCAGCTCCTGGAGCCGCTCGAAGACCCCGGCGCGGGCCCATTCAGCGAACCGCCGCCAGCAGGTCGTCACGCTGCCGCAGCCGAACTCGCCGACCGGGAGCAGCGCCCAGGGGGTGGAGGTGCGCGCCATGAACAGGACCGCGGCCATGCAGGCCCGGTCCGAGACGGTTCGGGGTGCGCCGCCACGCGCCCGGGAGGGTGGGGGTGGCAACAGCGGCAGGAGGCGCTGCCACAGCGCATCGGGCAGCAGCCGGTCGGCCAGAGTTGTCATGGCCCAGATGATTGCCCACCACCGACCCAACCCGCTCCTGCCGGGCCAAGTAGGGCACTTGCGACCGGGTGGGTTACCTTCGTCCAAGACATGGTGAGCAGGAGCAGAACGATCGCCAGGTGATACACCTGGACCAAGACGGTGACCTGGTGGCACGTCGTCGCCGGCGTTCCGATGAGAGGAGTACGCCATGCCGGCCAACACGCCGATTCCCACGGTGGCACCGATGCTCTCCTACGAGGACGCGGCCGCCGCCTTGGGGTGGCTCGCCAAGGCCTTCGGGTTCCGGGAACGCACCCGCATCACCATGGCCGACGGCTCAATCGGCCACGCCGAGATGGAGATCAGCGACGGCATCGTCATGCTGGCCGAACCCGACCCCCACTACCAGGGCCCCAAGCGGCACGCCAAGACCTGCGAGGCAGCCCGCCGCTGGTCGGCGGTGCCGTACGTCATCGACGGCGTCCACGTCTACGTCGACGACGTCGACGCCCACTTCGGGCAGGCGCGCCAGGCCGGGGCGCCGATCCTGTCCGAGCCGGAGGACACCGGCTATGGGCGCAGCTACCGTACCGCCGATCTCGAGGGACACCGCTGGATGTTCACCCAGCGGCCGCCCGCCTCCGCGCCGGCCGAGCAATAGCAGCTGCGGAGGTTGCCCCTGGGACTGCTACACCTCACTGTGCTGCGGCCGAACCGCCGCTACGCTCACCTACAGGACCTTGGGGTGTTGGGTTGACAGGTGAGCATGGTGGGGACCGGCCGGGTGGCCGTGTGTGCCTATGGCAGCAGCTTTGGGTTGACTGGTGGGCGCAGCCACAGTGAGGCTCGGGTCGGCTGCATGGTGTGGTCGACCACCGCCAGCAGCTCGGCCGCCAGCGCGTCCAGGTCGAGCTGCTCGCGCAGCCGGTTGCTGAACGCCTCCACGGTGCGGGCGGCGTCGGAGCGGCGCCGGTTGAAACGCCGGTCGACCAGGTCCTGCACCCGACGGCGCAGCGGCGCGAACAGGGCCGCCGCAGCCAGGGTGGCGGCGGCCACCGCCAGGTTGCCGGCGCCGGCGGCCAGGCGGCCGGCGGCCGGGACGATGAGCAGGTAGGGCAGCACGAGGAGGGCGCTGACCAGGGCGTAAGTGACGGTGCGGCTGACCAGCCGGTCCAGGTCCCACAGCCGGTAGCGCAGCACCGCCACCGCCACCGCCATCGGCGGGCACAGCACCGCCGCGTAGGTCACGGCAGTGGGCAAGATCCCTCCCGACAGGGCGACGGCCACCGCGAGGATGGCGCCGGCTGCGACCCAGCGCAGCTGCTGGCGCTCGACCCCACGCGCGGCCCGGAACCGCAGCACCAGCGAGACCATCGCGGCCGGCAGGCTGGCCAGCTGCAACCACAGGCCGATAGCGGTGACCACGCTTGCCACCGTCCCCACCGTTCCGGAGCGCCCGAACGGGTTGGCGATAGGTGTCTCATCCAGCGGTCCGGGGGCCCACCAGGCGGCCAC
>DASUPQ010000049.1 GCA_036280995.1 Actinomycetota bacterium
TGGTCGGCCGCACGCCCGAACGGGCCGCGGCCCGGGCCCGCGAGTTCAGGGCCAACCCCTACGTCGACGTCGAGGAGATGCTCGAGCGGGAACGGCCCGATCTGGTCTCGATCTGCCTGCCCAACGAGGGCCACTTCGAGCCGACGCTCAAGGTCATCCGCGCCGGCTTCCCGCTGTTCGTCGAGAAGCCGTTCGTCTTCGACCTGGAGGAGGCCGATGTCCTGCTACGCGAGGCGGAGGCCCGTTCGCTGTTCTTCGCCATCAACTTCAACCACCGCTACGCCACGCCGGTGGCCATGGCCGCCGACGCCGTCCGCGCCGGCGACCTCGGTGAGCTGGTCTTCGCCACCTGGCGCTTCGGCGGCGAGCCGGGCAACAGCTCCCACCCCCACGCCAACCTCATCGAGACCCAGTGTCACGGCCTCGACATGCTCGAGCACCTGTGCGGGCCGATCGACTCGGTGACCGCCCAGATGACCGGCAAGACCGGCAGGGGCTACTCGACCCTGGTGGCCGCCCTGCACTTCGCCAACGGAGCGATCGGGAGCCTGGTCGGCTCCTACGATTCCTCCTATGCCTATCCGGCGACCCACCAGCTCGAGCTGAACGGCACCGGCGGCCGGGTCCTGATCGAGGACACCGTCCGGCGCTACACCTTCACCCGGGCGGGGAGCGAGGTCAGCAGCGTCTGGCAGGCCGGCTACTTCAACGACGCCGACCGCCAGTTCCACCGCACCTTCGACAAGCACGTCGACGACCTGCTCCAGGCCGTCCGGGCCCGGCGGCCGCCACCCATCCACGCCCGTGCCGGCCGCCGCGCCCTGGCGCTCGCCCACGCCATCATCGACTCGTTCGAGACCGGGACCCGCATCGAGGTCGCCCCGGACGCTGGCACCTCAGGACGTTAGCCACGCTCATCCGGCTTGCGCGCCCACCGAGGCGGCGTCGAACGTCGCGGCGTCGAGCCGACCACTGTCCACCACACGATCGCGCACCTCAGCCAAGAACGGCCTGAACTACAGCGCCCGCGATCCCGGCCACGGACGTTGTGCACGTCGGTCTTTGCTTGAGGGCGCCCGAGACCGAGCTTGCTGACCATGCTCGGCAGCGTCCGGCCGATGAGCCAGTCGACCCGTTGGCGTGCCCCCACTCGATCAAGGCCTTCCAGGTGGTCGCCCAGGCAGCGGGCTCCGTGGTCGGCGCGAGGTGGAAGTCCGGCTCTCGACCAACAGCCATCCGCCTGGCTTGACGGCAGCGGCCATCCGCGCGAGCACCGCCGGACCGTACCCGGCGATCTGGTGCAGCAAGGCGCGGCAGGTCACCAGGTCGTACGCGTTGTCTGGCAGCTCGGTCGTCGAGCCGGTCGGCCTGGTATGGCTGGGGTGGCGGTCGTCAGGTACGTCGCCCAGCGCCGCGGACAAGCAGAAGCCTCACGGAGACGATGTTCCGCCGGGGCGAGCACCCGGGACCGCTTCAGAAGGGGGCGGCCGTCGTCCTTCAGCTTGGCCGCGTCAGTGAGGGCCGGGGTGGTGGGTTCCTCACCTGCGCCAGGCCGTCGTCGCTTGATCGAGCGCCTGGATCTCGTCCCCAGCCAGCGAGAAGGAGAGCGCTTCGGCATTGCTGGCTGCCTGTCTCCCGTTCTTCGCACCGGGGATCGGTACAACACCCTCCCGTTCGATGAGCCACCGAAGGGCCACCTGGGCTGGGGTCTTGGCATGGCGTTCACCGATCTCACCCAGCAGGGCCACGACCGGCTGCGCCTTCTTGAGACCATCGCCCCGGAAGTAGCGGCCGAAGCGCCGAATCCCCTTGGGCCGATCGCCCGGCCGATACTTGCCGGTGAGGACTCCCTGCGCCATTGGCTGGTATGCGATCAGCGTGATCCCCAGCTCCCGGCAGGCATCCAGCACCCCGTTCACCTCGGGCGCTCGATGCAACAGGGAGTACTCCACCTGGTTGGAGGCAAGGGGGATTCCCCGCTCGGCCAGCGCCGCATGGGCGACGCGGAGTTGTGCTGCGGAATAGTTGCTCACCCCAACTGCCCTGACCTTCCCCGCTTCGACCGCGTCGGCCATCAACCCCATGAGGGAGGGGATCGAGATGCGACGAGAAGGAAAGTGGTGCTGATAGAGGTCGATGGGGCTTCGCCGGAGCCGAACAAGGCTCTGGTCCAGCGCCTCCGGAAGTACCTCTGCCGTTGATCGCCATCCGGGCGGGAACTTGGTGGCGATCACCACGCTCTGGCCCTCGGCAAGCTCGCCCACGCGCCGCTCCGAAGCGCCGCCGCTGTACATCGCGGCCGTGTCGAACAGGTCCACGCCCGCCGTCAAGCTGGCCTCGAAGGCCCGCCGTTCTTCCTCCGGCCCTGGGGGGCCTCCATAGGCCAGCTTGGCCGGTCCCCACCTGCTCCGACCCGAGGGGCTGCCCCAGGTCATCGCCCCCAGGCCCAGTCTTGGCACCTCGAGATCAGTACGGCCGAGACGGATCCGGTCGGTCATCCGCGCACCATCACTCGCCATGGCATGTCCTTAAGCCATCGAGCCTTCCGGTCCACGGAAGAGACTACCGCTGGAGGTGTCGTGGCCGGTCGGGGAGCGCCGCCGCGGCTTGGTGCTGAGCCTCACCCATTGGTGGACCACGGCGTTGATGGGGGCGCTGCCGGCGTCGCTGTTGGCCAGCACCACGATGCCCGTCCGCCGGTCGGGCAGCAGCGCCAGGCCGGCCCGCCAGCCGCGGTTGGCGCCCTCGTGGTAGGCGAGCCGGTCACCGTCGGGCAGCAGGCCAAATGCGTACCCGAGTCCCCACCGGCCCCCGGTGCCGGGGGCGGGGGTGAGGGCCAGGCGGACCCCGGCCGGGCGGAGCACCCCTCGTCCTGGTGGCTCGCCCTCGGGGCCGGGCAGCGCGGCGGCGGCGAAGCGGGCCAGGTCCGGCGCGGTGGTGACCAGCCCGGCGGCGGCCTGTTCGGCGAAGACAAAGTCGGGGACCTGGCATCCGTCGACATCGTGCGGGCAGGCGGTCGCCGCCCTGCGGTGCCACTGGAAGCTGCTGGCAGTCATGCCGAGCGGCCCCAGTACCTCGGTCTGCATGACGTCGGCGAATGGCCGGCCGGTGAGTTCCTCGACCAGCAGCTGCAGCACGCTGTAGCCGCCGCCCGAGTACAGCCAGCGTCGACCCGGTGCGTCCAGCAGCTCCACCGGGAAGCTCCCGCCGCCTTCGCCCGCCAGCGAGGCATCAATGGCTGGCAGCGGCCGATCCAGGGTCTGGCCGACATAGCCGTGGACCGACAGGCCGGCGGTGTGGCTGAGCAGCCGACGGACGGTGATGCCGTCGGTCTTGAATGGCGACGGCGGGGGGCACCAGCGTCGCAGGCGGCCGACCACCGGCTCGTCCAGGTCGATCCGGCCCTGCTCGACCAGGCGCAGCACCCCCCAGGCGGTCACCGGCTTGGAGACCGAGGCTGCCTGGAAGCGGGTTGCGGGCGTCACCGGTTCGCCTGTCGCCTGGTCGGCGACCCCGTAGCCGGCCGCCCACGCGATCCGTCCGTGCCTGACGAGCGCGACGGCCAGCCCGGGAGTCATCGAGTCAGCCAGTGCCCGCACTGCCGCGTCCCCCACGGCTGGCGCCAAGCCGGAGTCCAGCGGGTCGTGAGATCGCCGACGCACCGGCCCACCCTGCCTACGCGACCGGTCCGTCGCGGCCTCGTTCCGGCCGCTTGGCCAACGCCACGGTCGTGATCCCGCCGGTCCCGAACAGCTCGGTGGCCAGGCGGGCATGGTTGTCGTCCAACGCCTCACGGACGAGCTGCAGATCCAGCCGGCGCGCGGCCGGGATGACCACCAGTACATAGCCGGGCCCGGTGCGCACCGCCAGCGTCTTGAGCACCTCATCGGCATCGACACCGAGCGCGCGTGCCTCGTCGATGGAGGTATAGGCCTGGCGGTGAGGGACCACCTCGAACGCGGCACCGCGCTGCTCGAGATGCTCGGTGACGACCGACATCACAACCACCTCCCCATTCGTCCAGCCCCGCCCCCGGCCGCGGACGGACGCCGCCGGTCTAGCTGGTATGGACCACGACGAGCTTGTCCACGCCGGACTCGGCGCCCCACACCTCGCCGGGCCGGCCGAGGATCTGGCGCACGTTGGCCGGCGAGCTCGGCAGGGGGACGACCGTGAACCGCTCGGTGGAAGGGTCGAACCGGACCAGGGCGTTGGCGGCGAAGTCGCTCAGCCATGGATGGTCGTTGTCGTCCACATACACGGCATAGGCCATCGGGTTGGCGCCGGGCAGCTTCCACTCCTGCCAGCGGCCGTCGGCCGGGTCGTAGCGGCCCAGCTGGCCGGCGTTCCACTCGCTCACCCAGATCCGGCCGCGCGAGTCGGACCAGACCCGACGGGCGCCCTGGTCGCCGGTGGGCGGCTCCAGCACCTCGGCGGCGCCCGTCCGGTGGTCGATGCGGCCGATGTGGCTGCCGGCCAGGGAGGCGTAGAACACCTGCCCGTCGGGGGTGGTGGTGATGCCGTAGGGGCCAGGCCCCCTGGGGGCGTCGAAGACCTCGACCCGTCCGACCTTCGGGTCGAGCCGGCCCAGCACCCCCGCCTGCCCGGTGAACCACAGGACACCATCGCGGAAGGCGGCAGTGTTGAGGTTGGCCGAACCCCGCTCGGGCGGCAGCGGGTAGCGGTCGACCTTCCCGGTCCGCGGGTCGACCCGCACGATGGCGTTCAGGCCGCCGTCGGTGACCCACGGGGCCCCGTCGGGGCCGACGATCACGCCGTGCGGCGCCGAGCCGTCCCCCAGCGGGATCAGCCGGCTCTCGCCGGTGGCCGGGTCCAGCAGGCCGAGCTGCCCGGACCCCTGGGCGGTGTACCAGACCGAGCGGCCGTCGGCGGCCGGGGCGACGTCGTGGGGCCGGCTCCCGGCCGGGACCGGATACTCCTGCACCCGCAGGCCCGCCGGGGCCGCCTCGGCGGCCGTGGTCGCCGTCGGCGGCGAAGGTCGGTCGGCGGCGGGCTCGGGCGACCGCCCGCATGCGGCCACCAGGATCAGGAGCACGGCCAGCCAGCCGAGCCGTCTTGTGCGCCGCGCCGCAGCACCCATCATGGGGCGATGATAGCGACGGCGGTTCGGCGGGCGAGCGCGAGCCCCCGGGCCGGCGCAGACTGGTGGCATGACCATCGCCGTCCATGCGTCCTGGCGCGAACCCGCATGAGACCCGGGGGACGGCCGGGACGCCCCGCCGCCCGCGCGGCCGTGGCGCTGGTTGCCTGCCTCCTGCTCGCCGCCGTCACCGGATGCGGTGCCAGCCCGCCCCGCCGGACGGAACCAGCCGGATCCGGCGTCCCGTCCACGCTCGCCGAGCGACCCGGCGGCCGCGACCTCGTGGCCCGTCTACGCCAGGGAGGGCACGTCATCTTCATCCGCCACGCGGCGACCGAGGCAACCCAGGACGACCCTCGGCCCAACCTGGCCGACCCACGCACGCAGCGGAATCTCTCCGATGTCGGACGCAACCAGGCCCGGCAGCTCGGCCGGGCGATCCGCCGCCTCCGGATTCCGGTGGGCACGGTGCTGGCCAGCCCCTACGCGCGGACCCGGGAGACCGCCGAGCTGGCCTTCGGCCGGGATCGCGTGCGCGTGACACGAGACCTCCTGAACGAGGCATTCCCCGGCACCGACGACGAGGACCTGGCCCGCCGGCTGATGCGCCTGTTGGCGATGCGACCACCGGCCGGGCAGAACGCGGTGCTCGTCTCCCACGGCTTCAACCTCCAGGGAGCGACGGGACTCTCGGTCGCGGAGGGCGAGTCGGCGGTCTTCGCACCCGGCGGCGCGGACCGCTCCAGGCTGGTCGCGAGGATCACCGCCCAGGAATGGCAGAGCCTGGCGTCGGGCTGATGGGATGCGCTGCGACCGTCTGGTGCGGTCCGGATGAGAACATGGTGAGATGCGCGACGCCCCTTCTGTGGTCGACCTGGCCGGCCTCGCGGCGGCCGGGGACCGGCCAGGCGCCCTGTGGCGGCTGGATGGAGAGGACCTGCAGGCCAACCTGATCCGGCTCGGCTTGGGGGACCGCATCCAGCCGCATCGGAACGACGAGGTGGAAGTCCTGATGGTGGTCGTGGCCGGCCGGGGCGAGCTCACCCTCGACGGCCAGGTCCGCCCGCTCGCCCCGATGGCCCTCGTCCACGTGCCCAAGGGGGCGGTCAGGGCCGTGGTGGCGGTCGACGGGCCGCTTGCCTACCTGTCGGTCCACCGCCGTCGCTCCCCGGGCCTTCAGATCGGCCGCCACGCCCAGCGGGCCCCGACTGGACAGTCCTGGCCATCCGGGTGATCGAACGGGTTCTGGACCTGTCAGCCGGTGGTCGTCGGGGGTCCGCCCTGCCCGTGCCCTCCAGGTCCGGTGCTGGCGGGTGGGCCGGGGTCCGCGGGTGGGCCGCTGCTCGGTGGCGAGGCGGGGGTCGGAGTCGCCGGGACGCTGGGGGGCGAGGCGCGGCCCTGGCCGTCACTGCCGGCGCCGGCGGTCACGTCCTCGCAGTAGGCGGCGACCTTGTCGGCTCCGCCCGCGGCCGCCGCCAGCGCCTGGAAGGCGACCGAGTCCGCCCGGCGTCCGTGGTCGGCGCCCTGGCCGGCCTGCCACGCCCGGCACAGCCCGGCCCGGGCCGCTCCGGTGGCGTCCGGCCCGGCCGCCGACTCCCGGCCCTGGCTGTCAGCCGACGCACCGGCCGTGATGTCCTCGCAGTAGCCGACGACGTTGCCGGCACCACCGGCCGCCGCTGCCAGGGCCTGGAACGCCGGCGTGTCGGCCCGGGAACCGTGGTCGGCGCCCTGGCCGGCCTGCAGGGCTCGGCACAGGCCCATCTGGGCTGCCGCATCCAGCTCAACGCTGGCGGCGGCCCCCATACCCTGCCCGGACGCGTCGGCACCCGACGTGACCGTTGCCCGGTCGGCCACCGACGACGCCTGGCCGGGCAGGTGCCCGGTGGCCGCGGCGGCGATCCCGCCGACTGACAGGACGGCGACCAGTGCGGCCGCGGCCGCTTTCATCGTGAACACCTTGCCGGGCACGGCGATCCTCCGGGGGACGAGGGTCGGGGGGGTCGACCGCATCACCGCCGTGAACTCGGCAAGGGCTCGCTGTTCACCGGCCAGCTCCTCGGGAGCGGCCGGGGCGGTCGCCGCCGCCAGCAACCTGGCCAGCCCACCGTAGCCGGGCGGGGCCGAGGCAGGGTCGAGCCGGCCTTCCAGCAGCCGCTCCAGCATGTCCTGGTCGGCGACGGACGGCGCGCTCTCAAGGAACCCAAGCAGTGGATGCATGTCGGGCCCAAGAGCGTCGTCGTCGCTCATCGCGTTACACCCCCCGCCAACCCGGCCGCCTCCAACTGTTTGGCCAGCCGCCGCAACCCCCGATGGGCGAGCACCCGGACCGTCCCTGGGCGCTTGCCGACGATCCCGGCCACTTCGGCGACCTCCAGGCCGCCGAGCACTCGCAGGGCCACCACCTCGGCCTGGTCAGCTGGCAGTTCGGCCAGCAGCGCCAACGCCGCCCGGGTCGATTGGACCTCCAGCACCTCGACCGCCGGATCGTCCGGCGCCCGCCGTTCGGCCAGCTGCTCGGCCGGGACCAAGGTGATCGGCCGACGCGCG
Organism: Actinomycetota bacterium; assembly: GCA_036280995.1. Classification (NCBI taxonomy): domain Bacteria; kingdom Bacillati; phylum Actinomycetota; species Actinomycetota bacterium. The sequence goes on from DASUPQ010000049.1 coordinate 7,649, forward strand.
GCCTGCCGATGCCAGTCGATGACCCGGTGGCGGGCTACGGTGAACACCCAGGCCCGGAAGGCCGGCTCGCCGCCCCGGAACCGCCCAAGCCTCCGGATCACCGACACCCAGGTGTCGGCGGCCAGGTCCTCCGCCACCTCGTTCGCCGCGACCTGGAAATAGCGCAGCAGGGCCGGCTGCAGATCCCGCCACAGCACCGCGAACGCCTGCTCGTCCCCGCCTTGGGCGGCGGCCAGCAGCTCCGGGAACCGCGGTCCGATCATCGCACCTCGCTCGGCCTGCGTCTGGTCACCGGTAGGTGGAAGGAGACGGCCGATCGGAGTCGCTGCGGAGTCGAGCGACCCGCCTGGCCTCGGCATAGACCGGCTCCTCGCGGCTGTCGGCGAGCGGGGGCGGAACCCGGCCCGCGGTCGCGGGCGCATCGAGACCGGCTGCCGAGGCGACCCCGGCCCCGCGACGCCCAGCCAGCTCCTGGCGAGCCAGCTCCTCGCGCAGCCCGGTGTTCTCGTCCTCGAGCTCGAGCAGCTGCCCGCGCAGCTCTCGCTCGGTCGTGCGCAGCTGCCTGCGGCGGGCGCGCCGCGAGCGCCGCAGGCTCACCGACCCGACCACCAGCAGGCCAACCACGAATCCGATCGCGGCCGCCATGGCCAGGAGCAGGCCGTGGCTGTAGCCGGTGACCGGGTGGTCCAGCACCGTGATGGTGCCGGTGGTGGTGTTCTCCAACACAAGGTCACCCACCACGACGGCGCCGACGATCGCCAACAGAAGCAACAGAGCAGCCACAGGGCACCTCCGACGAGGTCGCTGGCCCGGTCAGTCCGGGCGGGGTCCCGAATCGGGATCAGAACGGCGGTTGCAGGTTCCGGCGCGCCCGTCAGTCGCGCGCCATCCCACAGCGAGCGCCGGGTCGGCCGGTACGGAGATGAGGGGGCGACTGAGGCATGGTGCGTCCTCCAGCACCCGAGACCGTGAACCATGGGGGAATGGCCGCGGGTGCGGGTTGGTGCCGGCCTGGGGGGAGACCGACGCGTAGGCCACCGCTACCACGAACACCCTTCCCGCGGCAAACAGGCGAGCGTGGTTGTAACGCTCTGGTCGACTGCCCGTTCTTGGCCTAGATAGCCAACAACGCACGACGGGGGGAGGGCGCAGCTCAGCCCCCATCCAGTCTCAGGAGGCCAACACGTGCCCGTGCCGGCCCCACCCCAACCAGGGCGTCCACGTCAAGCTGACGATCCACGCCCAGGGCTCCCAGGGGGCCGACGTCAAGCACAAGGTCTTCTGCGTCACCGGCTGCGGCCCTGTCCCGACCACGACCACCACCGCCGGGGCGACCAGCACCTCGGGGGCCAGCTCGACCTCGGGGGCCACCTCGACCAGCCACGACACCAGCACCACCTCGGCGGTCGGGGGCTCGTCCTCGACCCCAGGCGGCCCGGCCGGTGGCGAGCTGCCGTTCACCGGAGCGGGCACGACGATGCCGCTGCTGGCCGTCGGGCTCGCCCTGCTCGGCCTTGGTGGAGCCAGCTTGCTCGGGAAGTCGCGTCGAGGCCGGGCCGAGGAGTAGCAGGCGGATCCTCCCCGACCAGAACCAGCGCCTGGCGTGGCGGCTGACCTGTCCCGGTTTGGCCGGCGAACTATAATGCGGCCCCGAGCGCGGAGGTATGCCATGAAGGTTCGCACACGATTGGTCAGCGCGTGGATCGCCTTGCTCATCGGGGTGGGGGTGCTGGGCGTGGGGGGCGGCGCGATGGCCGCTCCGGGCGATCCAGGCGGGCGCAGGTTCCTTCCCGGTGCCCCCGGCGCTGGTGACGCCTACTTCCCGTTCGCCGGAAACGGCGGCTACGACGTCCGGCACTACGACCTCGACATCACCTACGAGCCGCCGGCGCCGGAACCGGCGCCGCTCGTCGGTCAGCTGAGCGGCGTCGCGACCATCGACCTCGTGGCCACGCAGAACTTGGACCGCTTCAACCTCGACCTGCGGGACATGGACGTAGAAGCGATCACGGTCAACGGGAGGCGGCTCCGCGAGGTGACGCCACCCGCTTCCGGGGACGCCGTCGGGGGGCCCGCCTACTGGCAGGTCCAGGACGACGAGGCCCGCGTGTGGGAGCTGATCGTCCAGCCTCGTCCCAAGCTCAAGAAGGGAGCGAGGGCGCGGGTCGTCGTCACCTATGGCGGCCAGACCA
>DASUPQ010000050.1 GCA_036280995.1 Actinomycetota bacterium
CTAGCCGACCGGCACGGCCGGGCTGGCCAGCAGCGGCCTGCGCAGCTCGACCTCTTCAAGGGCCTCGACGTAGCTGCGCACGGTGCCGAGCTGGACGGCCATCTCGACCGGCATCTGGCGGTCGGCGGCCCGGGTCTCGCGCTCCGAGGTGAGGTAGGTGAGCTCGGTGAAGCCGGTGCCGTCGGCGTGCTCGGCCACGGTCACGCCGAGGACGTGGGGGGCGCGGTCGTGCAGGGTGCGCTCGACCTCGGCCCGCATGGCGGCCAGGCGGATCGGGTCGGCCAGGCGGCCCTGGACCACGCGGAGGAAGCCCGCATCGCCGGCGTCGCCGGCCTTCATGGTGTGGACCACCGGGCAGTCGTACCAGCGGCCGGGGCCGGCCAGGTGGCGTTCGGCCGCGGACTGCCAGGCGGCCAGCTCGGGCCGGTCGCGGTCGCGGCGGGCCGCCGCCTCGGTGTCGTAGCGCAGCGCCAGGACCAGCTCGCCGCCGTCGCCGATGCCGGCGGTCAGTCGCTGCCAGCCGAGCACCCCGGCGCCGAGCTCGTGGCGCCAGCGGTCGATCTCGGCCAGCGTGGCGGCGCCGTCAACGGCCTCTCCGCGCAGTATCCGGATGAACACGGCGGCTCCCCCCAGGTCGGCGAGCGGCTCAGCCTACCCGGCGCGTCCCGCCGTCTCAATCTCGGGCGCGCGCTCCTCGCGGCGCATGCGCAGGCCGACCACGGCCAGGGCGATCCCGAAGCCGATCGAGACCAGGGCGAGCAGGCTGTGCACGGCCTTGAAGGCGGCGTCGTGGGCGGGGTCGCCGACGATGTTCCAGATACGGGTCGCCCAGACCCAGATCGTCCAGGCGGCCGCGGCCAGGAGCAGGGTCGAGCGGGCACGGAGGGTTCGCATGCCCTCATCCTACGGAATCCAGGGGGTCCGGGGGGCGGAGCCCCCGGGGATTCAGGCGCCGCGCCTCACTGCACCGCCGGAGCCGGTACCCGCGAGGGCTCGTCGAGCCCGAGCGTCCGTGCGATGTTGGTCTTCAGGATCTCGCTGGTGCCTTCGTACAGGCGCATGGCCCGGACGAACCGGGCCCAGCGCTCCACCCCCATCTCGGTCATGTAGCCGTTGCCGCCGAACACCTGGATGGCCCGGTCGGCCACCCTGCCGACCATCTCGGTGGCCACGTACTTGGCCATGGCCGCCTCCTGGCGGCCGTCGGCGCCGGAGTCGAGGCGGGCTGCCAGGTCGTAGACCAGCAGGCGGGCCTGGGTCAGCTCGGCCAGGGTGTCCACGATCATCCCCTGGACGTACTGGTTGGCGCCGATGCGGCGGCCGAACGCCTCCCGCACCTTGGCGTACTCGAGCATCCGCTCGTAGAGGTGCTGGGCGACCCCGACGGCCATGGCGGCGATCGAGACCCGGCCGCCGTTGATCCACCGCATGGCCGAGTAGAAGCCGTAGCCCTCCTTGCCGAGCAGGGCGTCGTCACCGACCCGGCAGTCGGTGAAGACCAGCTCGGCCTGGTGCTCGTCGTACATGGTCCGCTGGCGCCGGCCGACCTCGAACCCGGGGGTGTCGGTGTCGACCAGGAAGCAGCTGATGCCGCCGCGGGCGCCCTTGCCCGGGTCGGTGACGGCGAACAGGATCACGTAGTCGGCCTCGGCCCCGTGGGTGATGAAGTGCTTGCGGCCGTTGATGACCCAGCCGCCGTTGTCGCGCACGGCCCGGGTGCGGATCCTGGTCGCGTCCGAGCCGGCGTCGGGCTCGGTCAGGGCGAAGCAGGCCTCGCGCTCGGCCCGCATGGTCGGCTGGAGGTACCGCTCCTGCTGGGAAGGTGTGCCGTCGAGCAGGATCGGGGTCGGTCCCTCGACGCTCGGGAGCACCCCGCCGGGCATGGCCAGCAGCAGGCCGTGGCGCATGCACTCCTCAACGCAGAGGACCAGGCCGAGGTACCCGACCCCGCCGCCGCCGGCCTCCTCGGGCATGAACAGCGAGTAGTAGCCCTCGGCGGCCGAGCGCTTGCGCAGGGCCTTCTTCTCCTGCTGGAGGGCGGCGAAGGTGCCGGTCTCGGTGATCTCCTGGGCGTAGGTCGCCTCCTTGGGGGCGATCTCCCGCTGGATGAAGGTGCGGATCGCGTCCCGCAGCGCGACCAGCTCCTCGGGCAGTTGCACGACGGTCACCTGACACCACCTCCGCTGCAGACACCGTGTCCAGCCTAGCCCACGCGGCGCCCGTCCTGGAATACGGCGACCGGCCGTTGCAGGGCGGTGATGTCGGCGGCGACGTCGCCGCCGGCGACCAGGACGTCGGCGGCGGCGCCCTGGCGGAGCACGCCGCGGTCGGCAACCCCGAGGAGGTCGGCGGCCTCGGCGGTGGCCGCCCGTACGGCCCGCAGGACCGGCAGGCCGGCGTCGACCATGAACGCGACCTCGCTGGCCACCCCGCCGTGGGGGTTGTCGGGGGTGCCGGCGTCGGTCCCGGCCACGGCCGGCACCCCGGCCTCGACGGCGGCCCGGAACGAGCGCACCTGGGCCTCGGCGGCCGGGCGGGCCCGGTCCTTGATCCAGGCGGGCACGCTCGGCCCGCCCAGGATGCCGTGCGGGGCCAGGAAGGTCGGGGTCAGGCGGGCCCCGGTGCCGAGGAACAGCTCGATGGCGGCCTCGTCGAGGAACATGCCGTGCTCGATCGAGTCGACCCCCGCCCGCAGGGCCGCCGCCACCCCGCCCTCGCCGATGGCGTGGGCGGCCACGGTCAGGCCCAGCCGGTGGGCCTCGGAGACCAGGGCGTCCAGCTCGGGCTGGGTGTAGGCGGGCTCGCGGGGGTCGACGCCCGGGGTGAGCACGCCGCCGGTCGCCACCACCTTGATGCAGCGGGCCCCCATGGCCAGGTTGGCCCGGACCGACGCCCGCATGGCCTCGACGCCGTCGGTGACCCGGCCCAGGTAGGGGATGTGGCCGCCGGTCATGGTCACCGCCGGCCCGGCGGCCACCACCCGCGGGCCGGGGAGCGTTCCCTCCTCCACGGCCTGGCCGACCAGGATCGCCTCGGCCCCCGGGGCGCCCAGGTCGCGGACCAGGGTGACGCCCTGGTCGAGCTGGCGGCGGGCGTTGACCACGGCGGCGATGGTCCGGTCGACCTCGGTCTTGGGCAGGGTGGCGGCCAGGTCGGGCCCGCCGCTGGCCACCAGGTGGACGTGGACGTCGACCAGCCCGGGGAGCAGGGTCGCCCCGGGGAAGTCGAGGGCCGGGAGCCGGTCGGCGCCCTCGGGGAGGCCGGCGGCCGGGCCGGTGTAGGCGATGCGGCCGCCCTCCAGCAGCAGGGCGGCGGCGTCGACGGGCGGGGTGCCGGTGCCGTCGAGGAGGCGCGGCGCGCGCAGCACGACGGGGTCGGGGGTCGCGGGGCCGGTCATGTGAGGTGGGCGAAGGGGGACTTGAACCCCCACGTCCTTGCGGACACAGGAACCTGAATCCTGCGCGTCTGCCAATTCCGCCACTCGCCCGGGGGAATCGAGCGGGGATTGTAGCACGGCCGTGACCACCTCGGCCGGGGAAGCCGCTGGTCACCGGCTAGAGTGGGTACACTGCGGCGAGCCGGTGACCGGACAAGGCAAAGGAGTGCCCGAGGGCTCGGACGATGGGGATCTTGCGGGACTTCGAGCGGCGCCTCGAGGGCGCGGTGGAGGGGCTGTTCGCGCGCGCCTTCCGCTCCGGAGTGCAACCCGTCGAGCTGGGCAAGCGCCTGGTCCGGGAGGTCGAGGACGGGCGCACGGTGGGAGTCAACCGCGTCTACGTCCCCAACGTGTACGTCTACGAGCTGTCTCCCGGTGACCGGGAGCGCTTCGCCGACTATGAGGTCGCCCTGGCCCAGGAGCTGGCCGCGCTGGCCGTGGACACGGCCCGCGAGCGCGACTGGGCCATGCTCGGGCCGGCCCGGATCGAGTTCGAGACGGCCGACGACCTGGAGGTTGGCCGCTTCCGGCTGAGCGGCCGGGTCGACGCCGACGAACAGGAGCGGGACTACGCCGCCGCCCCGGCGGCCCCGGGGGGAGCGCCGGTCGGCCCCCATACGGCGATGCTGCCCGGCCAGCGCCCCCGGCCCAAGGTGGGCGCCCCGGCCAGCCTGGTGCTGGTCCAGGGCGGCCAGCCGATCCGGACCTGGCCCCTGGCCGCCGCCGAGCTCTCCATCGGACGGGCCGAGCAGTCCGACATCCCCCTGGCCGACCCGGGCGTTTCCCGCAACCACGCCCGGGTGGTGCGCGAGGGCGACGACTTCATCGTCGAGGACCTGCGCTCCACCAACGGCACCGAGGTCAACGGCCAGCCGATCCGCCGCCGCCGTCTGGCCAACGGCGACGTGCTCAAGCTGGCCTCCTCGACCCTGCAGTTCCGGCGGGAGGGCTGATGCCCCCGATCTTCCTGCTCCTGGTCAAGATCGCCTTCCTGGTCATCCTCTACCTGTTCGTGTGGCGGGCGGTGCGGGCGGTGACCCTTGACGTGTTCGGGCCGCGGGCCGAGCGCCGCCGGGCCCGCCCGGCCCGGGCGCCCACCCGGCCGGTGCCGCGGACCGGCGGGCCGGGCCGGCCGGCCCGCCGCCTGCCCCGCGAGCTGGTGGTGACCGACGAGGGCGGCCGGCGCACGGTCCCGCTCAAGGAGTCGCTCACGGTCGGCCGGGCGGCCACCTGCGACGTCGCCATCCGCGACACCTACGTGTCCAACGTGCACGCCCGCATCTACCAGCGCGACGGGTCGTGGTGGCTGGAGGACCTCGGCTCCACCAACGGCACCTACATGAACCGGACCCGCGTGCAGCAGCCGACCTCCATCGGCCCTGGCGACGAGGTCAAGATGGGCAAGGCCACCCTGGAGCTGCGCCGCTGATGCGCCTCGTCTTCGCGGCCGCCACCGACGTCGGTCGGATGCGCAAGAACAACGAGGACAGCTACCTCAGCTCCCAGCCGGTGGCCGCGGTCGCCGACGGCATGGGTGGCCACAGCGCCGGCGAGGTCGCCAGCGCCATCGCCATCGAGGAGCTGGCCGCCCTCGGCGGCCGGGGGCCGTGGGAGAACGAGACCGCCGCCACCGACGACCTCAAGCAGGCCATCCTCCGGGCCAACCGGCGCATCCGGGAGATGGCGGCCAGCGACCGCAAGCTCAACGGCATGGGGACCACCCTGGTCGCCCTGCTCGAGGACGGCGACATGGTGCACGTGGCCAACGTCGGCGACTCCCGCGGCTACCTGCTCCGCCAGGGCGAGCTGTCCCAGGTCACCGTTGACCACTCGCTGGTCCAGGAGCTGGTCGACGACGGCCGGCTCTCCCCCGAGGACGCCGAGCGGCACCCCCAGCGGAGCGTCATCACCCGCGCCCTGGGGATCGACCCCGAGGTCGAGTTCGACCTGTTCACCTACAAGCTCCAGGTCGGCGACCGGCTGCTGCTCTGCTCGGACGGGCTCTCGGACGTGGTCGAGCCGGCCCAGATCCGCAAGGTCCTGCTGCGGATCCCCAGCGCCCAGCGGGCCGCCCGGGAGCTGATCGGTGTGGCCAACGAGCAGGGCGGCCCCGACAACATCACCGTGATCGTGGTCGACGCCGTCGACGAGGCGACCGCCCTGGCCGCCGAGGCCGGGGGCGACACCACCGGCGACCTCGACGCCGGGTCGGCCACCGGGGCCCTGCCGCCGGTGGACGCCGTCACCGACGGGGCCCGCGGCCGCGGCGGGCGGGCCGGGCGGGCGGCCCGGGTGGCCGAGGACCGCTCGTTGGCCAAGCACCGGCGCCTGCAGCGGTTCCTGATCGCCGGGATCGTGGTCCTGCTGCTGGCGGCGGCGCTGGTCGCCGGGCGCAGCTTCCTGTTCAGCCGCTACTTCGTGGGGTTCGACGGCGACTCGGTGGCCGTCTTCCAGGGCGTCCCCGGCGACGTGGCCGGGCTCAGCTTCTCGCGCCTGGTCGAGCGCAGCCCCGTCAGCCGGGCCCAGGTGCCGGCCGGCTACGCCGCCCGCCTGGAGGACGGGGTCCAGGCCGACGACCTGGCCGACGCCCGCAGCATCGCCCTGTGCGCCCCGCTGGTGTTCAGCCCCGACGGCTGCACCGGGGCGGTGCCCACGACCACGGCCACCCCGACCACGGCGGCCGCGACCACCACCAGGGCCGCGGGAGGCTGAGGGGTGGAGTCCCGCCGCAACGTCGAGCTGTCCCTGCTGCTCCTGGCCCTGATCCTGTCGGTCGGGGCGTACATGATCGTGGGGCTGGCCGCGGACAACGAGGTGCCGTCGGGCAGCGCCGGCTACGGCGCCACCCTGGCCGGGCTGTTCCTCGGCGCCCACCTGGTGCTGCGCTGGCGGGCCCCCCAGGCCGACCCCATCCTGCTGCCCGGGGCGGCCCTGCTCAACGGCCTCGGCCTGGTCATGGTGCGGCGGCTCGACTACGCCGAGGCGGCCAAGGAGAACTACCGGCCCGAGGCTCCGGCCCAGGCCCTGTGGACGGTGCTCGGGGTGGCCGTGTTCGTGGCCGTGATCCTGGTCATCCGCGACCACCGGGTGCTGGACCGCTACCGCTACTCCTGGCTGCTGCTGGGCGTGGTCCTGCTGGTGCTGCCGGTCCTGCCGGTGCTGGGCCGGGAGATCAACGGCGCCCGGCTGTGGGTCCGCATCGGCCCGTTCTCCGGCCAGCCGGCCGAGGCGGCCAAGATCGCCCTGGTGGTGTTCCTGGCCGCCTACCTGGCCGAACGCAAGGAGCTGCTGGCCACCGCCACCTACCGGGTGGGGCCGTTCCTGCTGCCGGAGATCAAGTACTTCATGCCCCTGCTGCTGGCCTGGGCGGCCAGCCTGTTCGTGCTCTTCTTCGAGAAGGACCTCGGTTCGAGCCTGCTGTTCTTCGGGGTGTTCGTGGTCCTGCTGTACGTGGCCACGGGGCGCTTCTCCTATGTGGCCGCGGGGCTGGGCCTGTTCGTCACCGGCGCGGTGATCGCCTACAACCTGTTCGGCCACGTCCAGACCCGGGTCGCGACCTGGCTGGACGTCTGGGAGTACTACGACGGCCGCGGCTACCAGCTCGCCCAGGGGCTGTTCGCCCTGGCCACCGGGGGGATCCTCGGCCAGGGCTGGAACCAGGGCCGGCCCGACTTCATCCCGTTCGCCTCCACCGACTTCATCTTCGCCGCCTTCGGGGAGGAGCTGGGCCTGCTCGGGGTCACGGCCATGCTGCTCGTCTACCTGCTGATGGTGTTCCGGGGGCTGCGGATCTCCCTGGCCGCCCCCGACGACTTCGGCAAGCTGCTGGCCGTCGGCCTGGTGACCAGCTTCGCCCTGCAGGTGTTCGTGATCGTCGGCGGGGTCACCCGGCTGATCCCGCTCACCGGCATCACCCTGCCGTTCGTGAGCTTCGGCGGCTCCAGCCTGCTGGCCAACTACGCCCTGATCGCGCTCCTGTGCCGGATCTCGGACGAGGGCACCCCGGCCCCGGCCGGCCGCCGCCCGGCCACCCCGGCCGACACCGGGGAGGTGACGGTCGTCCGATGAACCGGCAGATCCGGCGGGTGGCCGTGGTCGTCCTGGTCGCCTTCATGGCCCTGCTCGCCGCCCCCCTCTACTGGCAGGTGCTGGCCGCCGACCGGCTGGCCAACGACGGCCGCAACACCCGGGTGCTGATCAAGGAGTACTCGATCGAGCGGGGACCGATCGTGCTCGCCGACCAGACCCCGGTGGCCGAGTCCAGGCGCTCCCGCCAGCGCGGCGACCCACTCGAGTTCGTCCGCGTCTACCCGAACGGCCCCCGCTACGGCATGGTCACCGGCTTCTACTCGCTGGTCTTCGGCCGCACCCTGGCCGAGCAGGAGTTCAACTCGTTCCTGCTGGGCCGGGCGCCCGAGCAGTTCGGCCAGAACGTGACCGACCTGCTCACCGCCCGCGAGACCCCCGGCGGCACCCTCGTCCTGACCCTCGACAAGGCCACCCAGGCGGCGGCCGAGGGCGCGCTGGGCGGGCGCAAGGGGGCGGTGGTGGCGCTCGACCCCAGGACCGGGGCGGTGCTGGCCATGACCACCTACCCCCGCTACGACCCCAACCAGCTGTCCAGCCACAACCCCGAGGCCATCCGGCGCAACTGGGAGCGGCTGGTCAACGACGAGAACGGGCCGCTGCTGAACCGGGCCGCCGGGGCGCTGTACCCGCCCGGGTCGACCTTCAAGGTGGTCACGGCGGCGGCGGCGCTGGAGAACGGCGTCACCATGGACCAGGAGCTGCCCTCCCCGCCGGTCTACGACGTGCCCCAGACCTCGGCCGACATCCGCAACTTCGGCGGTGCGAGCTGCGGCGACGGCAGCCTGACCCTGACCGAGGCGCTGGAGATCTCCTGCAACACCACCTTCGCCGCCCTCGGGGTCGAGCTGGGCAGCGAGAAGCTGGCCGACGAGGCGGAGAAGTTCGGCTTCAACAAGCCCAGCCCCTACCAGCTCCCGGCGGCCACCAGCGTCATCCCGCGCGACCAGGACGTGCCGGCCACCGCCCAGAGCGCCATCGGCCAGCGCGACGTGCGCGTGTCGCCGCTGCAGATGGCCACCGTGGCCGCGACCATCGCCAACGGCGGGCGGCGGATGGGGCCGTTCGTGGCCCGCCAGGTCGTCTCCGACAGGGGCCGGGTGGTCAAGCGGTTCGAGGGCGAGGACTTCGGCGAGGTGATCCCCGAGGACGTGGCCGCCAACCTCCGCCAGATGATGCTCGGGGTGGTCGCGAACGGCACCGGCCAGGCCGCCCGGATCCCCGGGGAGGAGGTGGCCGGCAAGACCGGTACCGCCCAGCACGCCCGCGGCCGGAACCCCCACGCCTGGTTCATCGGCTTCGCCGGGTCGGGCGACCGGCAGATCGCCGTCGCCGTGGTCGTCGAGGAGGGCGGCGACGCCGGCAGCGAGGCCACCGGCGGCCGCACCGCCGCCCCCATCGCCCAGCGGGTCATGTCCACCTACCTCACGGGCGGGGATTGATGCAGGCCCTGCTGGGGAACCGGTACCGGCTCGGGGAGCGGATCGCCGACGGCGGCATGGGGTCGGTGTACCGCGCGGTCGACGACAACCTCGGCCGGCCGGTCGCGGTCAAGGTGCTGCGGCGGGAGCTGGTCGACGAGCCGGCCTTCCTGGAGCGGTTCCGGCGCGAGGCCCGGGCGGCCGCGGCCGTGTCCCATCCCGGGGTGGCCGGCGTCTACGACTACGGTGAGCTGGACGGCCGGGCGTTCATCGTCATGGAGCTGGTCGAGGGCGAGACCCTGGCCGAGCGGATCGCGGCCAGGGGCCGGCTCCCCTGGCGGGAGGCGTTCGGGATCGGCGAGCAGGTGGCCAGGGCCCTGGCCGCGGCCCACGACCACGGGCTGGTCCACCGCGACGTCAAGCCGGCCAACGTGCTCGTCGGTCCGGGAGGGCGGGCCAAGGTCACCGACTTCGGCATCGCCAAGGCGGCCGCCGCGCTCCCCCTGACCCGGACCGGCATGGTCCTGGGCAGCGCCAACTACGTCGCCCCCGAGCAGGCCCAGGGCGGCGACGTCGGCCCGGCCGCCGACCAGTACTCGCTCGGCTGCGTGCTGTTCGAGGCCGTCTGCGGCCGGACCCCGTACACCGGCGCCAACCCGGTGGCCATCGCCACCCAGCACGTCTCGTCCCCGGTCCCCGACCCCAGCCGGCACCGCCCCGACCTGCCCGCCCCGGCCGCCGCCCTGATCCGCCGGGCCCTGGCCAAGCACCCCGCCGACCGCTTCCCCTCGACCAAGGCCCTGGCCATCGCCCTGGCCACCGCTACCCGGGACCTCCCGGCCGCGCCGGAGCCCCACCCACCCGCCGCCGGGGTCCCCGAACGGGAGGGCAGGCCAGCCACGGTGGACGTGCCCGGGGCCGTCCACAGCCCCCGGAGCCGGCGGAACGGCTCCCGGGGGGCGGGGTGGCGGGGCTGGCCGTGGCGAAGCTCGTCGTGATCGCTCTGCTCCTGCTAGCCTGGCTGCCGAGCAGCGGGCGCCTGGATCCCCCCGACCGGTCGTTCCGGGCATCCGCGAACGGCCAGCCCCACCACCGCCGGCCCCGGCGACGAGGATGACTGATGGCGACGACTCCCCACGTGCTGCTGGACCGCTACGAGGTTGGCCGCCTGCTCGGCGCCGGCGGCATGGCCGAGGTCTTCGAGGGCCGCGACCGGCTGCTCGCCCGCCGGGTCGCCATCAAGGTCCTCCAGACCCAGTTCGCCCGCGACCCCAGCTTCCTGATCCGCTTCAAGCGCGAGGCCCAGGCCGCGGCCAGCCTCAGCCACCCCAACATCGTCGGGGTCTACGACACCGGCACCGAGGACGGCACCCACTTCATCGTCATGGAGTTCGTGGACGGCCGCACCCTCAAGGACGTCATCCGGGCCGAGGGGCCGCTGTACCCCGAGCGCGCCGCCGAGATCTGCGCCGACGTCTGCAGCGCCCTGGTCGCGGCCCACGCCCGCGGCCTCATCCACCGCGACATCAAGCCGGGCAACGTGATGCTCACCCCCGAGGGCAAGGTCAAGGTGATGGACTTCGGCATCGCCAGGGCCACCACCTCGGAGACCATCACCCAGACGGCCGCGGTCGTCGGCACCGCCCAGTACATCTCCCCCGAGCAGGCCCAGGGCCAGACGGTCGACTACCGCAGCGACATCTACTCGGTCGGCTGCTGCCTGTTCGAGATGCTGACCGGCACGGTGCCGTTCACCGGGGCGACCCCGGTGGCCATCGCCTACCGCCACGTCCGCGAGGACCCGACCCCGCCGCGGATGCTGAACCCGGACGTGCCGGCCCCGCTGGAGGCGATCTGCCTGAAGGCGATGGCCAAGCTGCCCGACAACCGCTACCAGACGGCGGCCGAGCTCCACGACGACCTGGAGCGGTTCCGCAACGGCCAGCCGGTGCACGCGACCCCGCTGATGGACTCGGCCGCCACCACCCAGGCGATCCCCCGCGACGGCGGCGCCGACCCGACGGCGATGCTGGGCGGGCCGATCGCGGCCGACCGGGCCACCCGCTACGCCGAGCCCGAGGAGGAGGAGCGGCGGACCTCGGTCGGCTGGATCGTGGTCAGCCTGCTCGCCCTGGTCGCGGTCGGGCTGGCCGCGTTCTTCATCACCCGGGCCCTGACCGGGAACGACACCCCGACGGCGACCACCGTGGCGACGCCGACCACCGCGGCGCCGACCACGCAGACGACCGAGGCCCCGACCACCCAGACCACCGAGGCCCCGACCACCCAGACCACCGAGGCGCCAACCACCCAGACCACCGAGGCGCCGACCACCACGGACGAGCCGACCACCACCGAGGAAGAGCCGACGACCAGCGAGCCGACGACCGAGACGACCTAACGTCCGGTCAGGCGGCCGCCCGGGCCCGGAGCCCGCCGAGCCAGTTGCCCAGGAGCTGGTGACCGGCGTCGGTGAGGATCGACTCGGGGTGGAACTGGACGCCCTCGACCGGGTGGCTGCGGTGGCGCAGGGCCATGACCAGGCCCTGGGCGGTCTCCCCGGTCACCTCCAGCACCTCGGGCAGGCCCTGTCGCTCCACCACCAGCGAGTGGTAGCGGGTGGCCGCGAACGGCACCGGCAGCCCGGCCAGCACTCCCGCGCCCCGG
>DASUPQ010000051.1 GCA_036280995.1 Actinomycetota bacterium
GCGCCCGGTTTCGGCCGCCCTGGTCGTGGTTGTTGCCCTGGCCGGCCTGCTTGTGACCGGGCGGTGGCTGCAGCCGCGCCTGGAGGGCAGGAGGACGGCCGCGGCCACGACGCAACCGCTGCCGACCTCGCCCGCTCCTACCAGCCCGACCCTGGCCACCGGCCGGCCGGCCGAAGGGTCGAGTGTCACCAGGGTCGTGGCCACCAGCTCCCAGGTGGACGCCATCGCGGTCACCCGGCAGGCGGTATGGCTGGCCGTCGGCGGCCTGGTCCTGCGCGTCGACCCGGCGACCGGGCGCGGGCTGGCCGTGCCCGGCGTCGAAGCCGGGGAGCCGCCGGTGGTCAGCCTGACGGCCGGGGCCGGGGCCGTCTGGGCGGTGACCAGCGCCGCCGGTCTGCTCCGGATCGACCCGCGCACGGCCCGGCTCACCGCGTCGCTGCCAGGCCCGGTGAGCGCCGTCGCCGCCGGCGCTGGCGGGGTCTGGGCGGTGTGCTGCCAGGGTCGGGTCCGGCGCGGCCGGCTCACCCGCCTCGACCCGGCCAGCGGGCGGGTCATCGCCGCCGTCGGCCTCCCCGGCCGCCCGCTGGCCGTAGGGGCCAGGCCGGGCGCGGTGTGGGTCCGTGGCGCCGAGGGCTGGCTGTGGCGTGTGGACCCGGCCCGCGGCAGGCAGGCCGGCGCCATCCGGCTGCCAACCGTCCCCGACAGTGCCGAGCTGCCCGGAGCGGTGGTGGTCGCCGAGAAGGTGGTCTGGGTCAGCGACCCGGGGGTTGCGGTTGTGCGGCGGGTCGACCCCCGGAGCGGGACCGAGGACCGATGGGAGGCCGACGGGCGCGACCTCGCGGTGACGCCCGGCGGGATGGTCTGGGCGACCAGCGACACCCGGCTGCTCGGCCTGGGCGGCCCGCAGGTGCGTGGCCCTCGCCGTAACCTGCACGAGCTGGGGACGGACCGGATCACCGCGGCGGCGGCTGCCGAAGATGGCGGCCTGTGGCTGGGCACGCCCCAGGGCCTGTTCCACGTCGACCAGAGCGTCCTGCGCCAGGGATAGCCAGCCAGGTGACCGAGCAGGAGGTCCGCGAGCTCCCCTGCTCTCCGTCGAGGTGCGCCCGGAGCCTGCCGAGATCGACCCGGGTCGCCTTCCCCGGTTCGTCAAGGCGTCGGGGCCCGTGCTTCTGGTGCACGGCCTGCTCGGTGGCGGCGAGCCGGCCGTCAATCCGACTTGACGGCGGGCGGGTGGCGGTATGGGGTCCGAGCCTGCCCGGGGTGGGGCGACCCGCTAGCCGGACGCCGCGGTGATGGCGGCCTTGGCGAGGGTACGGGCGCCGGTGGCGGCGGCGGGGTCGCGGTCGACGGCGGCGGCGGAGATGGCGCCGTCGAGCAGGACCTGGAGCTGGGCGGCGAGGACGGCGGGGTCGTGGGCGCCGGCGGCCTTGGCGAGGTCTTCGAGGAGCTGGCGGAGGGCCTGGCGGTGCTGGACGATCTTGGCGTGGGCCGGGTGGTCGGGCTCGCTGCGCAGCTCGGTGGCGGCGTTGGCCACGAACGAGCCGCGGAAGCCGTCCTCGGCGAACCAGGCCTCCAGCTCGTCCCAGAGGCCGTCGAAGCGGTCGGAGGGGTCGTCGCCGCGGCGGTCCATGGCGTCGGCCAGGCGGTGCAGCCACAGGGTGCTCCACTGCTCCAGGGCGGCCGCGACCAGCGCGTCCTTGCCTCCGAACTGGCGGTAGAGGGTCATCGGGGCCACATCGGCCTGGCCGATGATGCGGTTCACGCCGACCGCGCCGATGCCCTCGGAGTGGAACAGGGCGGTGGCCGTGGTCAGGATCCGGTCTCGGGGCCTGGCAGACACCATGACGGCTAGGCTACTCCTTGCCGAGTCGGGGGACGAGAGAAAACTCTCTCTATTCCTGGACGCTGTCAAGTCAAGGCGAACAGCAGCTCCTTGGCCTGCTCGAGGGAGGCGGTGGCGCCGGCCTCGCGGAAGAAGGTCATGGCCCGCTCCAGCTCGACCCGGCCTTCGGTGGGTCGCGTCGGGAGCAGGTGGCGGGCGGCGGCCAGGCGGGCGCCGGCCTCGTCGGGGCGGCTGCCGATCTCGGCGTAGATCCGGGCCGCCCGCGCCGGGTCGCCGCCGGCGAACGCCCGGGCCGCGTCCAGCCAGCGCGAGGGCACCACGTCGTCCAGGGCCTCGACGGGACGGTCCAGCTCGACCAGGCCGATCGCCAGGTCGACGCCCAGCTCGGGCTTGAGCAGCCGCCCGCCCAGGGTGGCCAGCAGCTCGTCCAGCAGCTTGCCGGCCTCGGCCTCCCGGCCGGCGGCCAGCAGCACCCGGGTCCCGAAGGCCAGCGCCGGGTCGACGTTCAGGCGGTCGCCGGTCTCCCTGGCCAGGGCGACCGCCCGCCCGGCGTCGTCAAGGGCCTGGCCGAGCTGGCCCCTGGCCAGCCGGATGCGGCCCCGCCACAGCCGGCACTCGCTCTCCATGTAGTGGGGGGCGCCGCTCTCGCCGTCGGGCGCCACCGAGTCGGCCACCCGGATGGCCTGGTCCCAACGGCCGCTCCAGTAGTGCTCGCTGGCCCGCTCCAGCTCAAGCCAGCGCAGGCGCAGGGCCGAGCCGAAGCGCTCGGCCGCCTCCCAGGCCGCCCAACGGGCGGCGAAGCAGCGCCGCAGG
This sequence comes from Actinomycetota bacterium, assembly GCA_036280995.1. Classification (NCBI taxonomy): domain Bacteria; kingdom Bacillati; phylum Actinomycetota; species Actinomycetota bacterium. Next base: position 2,660 of record DASUPQ010000051.1, read on the forward strand.
TCGCCGAGGAGGGCGAAGCAGAAGGCGAGGTTGGTCTGCCAGGGGATGACGCTGGAGGACCCGTCGGCCTCGCACAGCGCGTTGCAGCGCTCCAGGTCGGCGATCCCGCCGGGGTCGCCGAGGTTGACCCTGGCCGCCCCGATGGTGCCGAGGGCGGCCGCCTCGACGTCGCGGTCGCCGAGGCTCCGGGCCATGGCCAGCCCCTCCCGGGCGATCTGGAGGGCGTCGGCGTTCCGGTCGGCCACCAGCAGGTGGATCATGCCGTGGCTGAGCACGACCGCCTTGCTCCGGGACGGGGGCGCGTCGGCGACCAGGGACAGGGCCCGTTCCATGTGGGAGGCCCGCTCCTGGCCCTTGGCGTAGGCGAGCTGGCCCAGGCGGGCCTCGGCCTCGGCCGCCCGACCCCGGTCGCCCCGGGCCAGCAGCCCGTCCCGGGCCCGCACGAGCAGGTCCTCGCCGGTGCCCTCGCCCAGGCACTGGGCCTCGCCGGCCCGCAGCTCGAGATCGGGGCGCTCGGGGTCGTCGGGCGGCCAGATGGCCAGGGCCCTGGCGTAGTAGCGGGCGGCGGTGACGTGCGCCCCCAGCCCCGAGACACGGTCGCCGGCGTCCCGCAGGGCCAGCCGCGCCCGCTCCGTCAGGTCGCCGGGGGCCTGCCCGGCCGCGCTGGCCAGCTCCAGGGCCCGCCCGTAGTGGTGGGCCAGCAGCTCGGAGCGGTCGGCCGACAGCGACTCCAGCCAGGCGGCGGCCCGCCGGTGCTTGCCGGCCCGCTCCAGCCGCGGGATCTGGCCGTAGGCGACCTCGCAGACGAGCACGTGGCGGAAGCCGTACTCGCGCTCGCCGGCCATCGAGGCCCGCCCGGCCCGGTACAGGAACTCCTTGGCGGCCAGCCGCTCCAGGCAGGCCTCGACCTCGGCCCGGGTCCGCCCGCTGACCGCGGCCAGGGCCCCCACCCAGCCGACCCGGCCCAGCACCGAGAGGTCCTGCAACGCGGCCTTCTCCTCGGTGGGCAGGGCGTCCAGGCGGGCGGCGATGATGGCGTGGACGGACTCGGGCAGGGGGAGCTCGACCGGGCCGCGGGCGTCGGGCATCGGCGGATGGTCGCGCACCATGCGCACGTACTCCTCGGCGAACAGGGGGTTGCCGCCGGCCGCGGCCACCAGGGCCGGGCCGACGCCGGTGGGAAGCCGGTGGGAGGCGAGGAGGGCCTCGAGCAGGTGGCCGGTGTCGGCCTCCGACAGCGGCTCCAGCTCGATGGCCAGGGCCGCGCCGTCGTTGCCGGCCAGGCCCGGCCGGCGCGCCAGCAGGTCCTTGCGGGCGGTGGCCACGACCAGCAGCGGAGCCGCCGGCGGGGTCCGCGGGTGCAGCGGCCGGCCGTGCCGGTCCGGGGTGGGGTGGCCGGTCGGCTCCAGCAGCTCCTCGACGAAGTCGAGCAGGGCGTCGTCGGCCCAGTGGAGGTCCTCCAGCACCAGCACCAGCGGCCGCCGGTTGGCCAGCCCGTACAGGAAGCGCCGCCAGGCGGTGAACGCCTCGTCGCGCCGGCCGTCGCGGTTGGCGGTGGCCACGGCGCCGTTCTCGGCCGAGCCGGCGAGCTCGTCGCCCTCGCCGACCAGGCCGCGCAGGTGCCCGGTGACCCACTCGACCGCGGCCGGGTCGTCGGCCAGGGCGTGGGCGACCACCCTGGACAGGCGCCGGCCGACCCGGTCGGCCGAGTCGTTCTCCATGATGCCGGCCTCGGCCTTGACGATCTCGGCCAGGGCCCAGTGGGTGATCCCGCCGCCACCCTGGGAGGAATGGCCCTCGTCCCAGGGCGAGGAGCGGCCCTGCCGCCAGGTCACCAGGTCGTCGGCGGCGTCCAGGGCCCGGCCGAGCTCGGCCACCAGCCGGCTCTTGCCGATGCCGGGCGGGCCGAGCAGGGTGACCAGCTGGGGCTGGCGCCCGGTCTTGGCCCGCTGGAACGCCTCCAGCAGCTGGCCCAGCTCGCGGTCGCGGCCGACCAGCGGCACCGGCCCGGCGGCCAGCGCGTCCATCCCGGTGCGGTTGCGCGGCTCCAGCGCGCTCCACACGCTCAGCGGCTTGGCCCGGCCGGCCAGGGCGATCAGGCTGGGCGGGCCGTAGCTGATCGAGCGCTCGGTGGCCCGGCCGGTCGTCTCCGACACCAGCACCGTCCCGCTCGGGGCGGCCTGCTGGAGCCGGGCGCAGGTGGCCACCGGGTCGCCGGCGACCCGCACGCCGTCGGTGACCAGGGCCTCGCCGGTGGTCACGGCGACCCGCAGCTGGATCCCGCCCCGATTCTCCGGGGGGCTACTCTTGAGCCCCCCGGACCCCTCGCCGGCGAGGGCGTCACGGATGGCCAGGGCGGCCCGCACGGCCCGCTCCGGGTCGTCCTCACGGGTCTGGGGGACGCCGAAGGTGGCCATGGTGATCCCGCCGATGGCCTGTTCCACGGTGCCGCCGAAGCTCACGACCTCGGCCCGTACCCGGTCCAGGTGGCGGTCGAGCATGGTGGAGACGTCCTCGGGGTCGCGCTCCCCGGCCTCGCCGAACGGCTCGTCGATCTCGGCGAACAGCACCGACACGAGCTTGCGCTCGACGCTGCCGCCGCCCTCGCCGGCCACCCCGGCGCCGTGGTCGGCGGCCGCGGCTCGCTCCTCGGCCTCGGGGTCGCCCGAGCGGGCCGGGACCAGCAGGTCGAGGGCCGGGTCCTGGGCGAGGATGGCCTGCTCGAGGCGCTGCAGGCCCACGCTGGGCTCGATCCCGAGCTCGTCGACCAGGATCTTGCGGGCCGCCCGGTAGGCGGCCAGGGCGTCGGCCTGGCGTCCGGAGCGGTACAGGGCGAGCATGAGCTGGCCGTGGAGGTGCTCGCGCAGCGGGTACACCCGGACCAGTGCCTCCAGCTCGGCCACCAGCTCGTGGTGGCGGCCCAGGGCCAGCTCGGCCTCGATCCGGGCCTCGGTGGAGGCGACCTGGAGCTCCTCGACGCCGACCAGCTCCGGCCAGGCGAGGTCGGCCGAGGCGGCCACGTCGGCCAGGGCCGGGCCGCGCCACAGGGCCAGCGCCTGGCGGAGCAGGTCGGCGGCCCGGGCCGGGTCGCCCTCGGAGAGGGCCTGGCGGCCCTCGCGGTCCAGGCGCTGGAAGCGGTGCAGGTCCAGGCGTTCGGGGTCGACCCGGAGCAGGTAGCCCGGGTCGCGGGTGACCAGGGTGCGAGGCGGGCCGGCGCCGTTGCCGGGCTCGATCGCCTTGCGCAGGGCGGCGACGTGGTTCTGGAGCGACTGCTTGACGGTCGGCGGCGGCTCCTCGCCCCAGACGGCCACGATCAGCTCCTCGGTGGACACCACCTGGTTGGGGTGGAGCAGCAGCTTGGCCAGCAGCATCCGGTGCTTGATGCTGCCGAGCCGCAGCGGCCGCTCACGCTGGCGAGCCTCCAGCGGGCCGAGGAGAAAGAAGTCGATCGTGCCTACCACCACGCCGACCTACGATCGTTTGCCTTGGTTGCCTGGATCCTCTGGCTGAGGCCGTATGAACCGAATACGCGGGAGTGTATATGCCATGCCACCGAATACCTAGTCGCGAGCTTGGGCGTAGACGAGCTGGGTGAGGGGCTCGGCCGGCCCAACCTGCTCCAGCCGCTCCCGGATGGCCGCCGGCGGCTCGGGCAGCCGGGTGTCCAGGTCGCGCACCCAGGCGGCGACGGCGCCGCCGGGGTGGTGGCTGGGTGGGGCCACCACCCAGCCACCCCAGCCCCGCCACTCGGACCTGGCCAGCCCCCATGGGCGCTGGCTGGCCAGGCCCATCGGGGCGAAGAGGAAGTGCCAGGTGTCGCCGGTCCGCACCAGCGGGCCGGCCGAGCGGAGAGCCTGGGCGAGCACCGACCAACGGGCGGCGTCGCCGGACGAGCCGTGCACGATCAGGGCGTCGAAGCTGGCCCCGGTGGCCAGGCCGACGTTGGCCTCCGGGAAGCGCCGCCACCACCAGGTCAGCCGCATGGGGTCGGTGGAGGCGTCGGCGGCGCCGTGGGCGGCCAGCGGGTGGGCGCCGACCCTGGCGCAGGCCGGCTCCCCGCACGAGCAGGTGACGGCGGTGGTCCGCCGGGTGCGCACCACGTAGTGCAGGGGGACGACGGGCAGGCCGCGGCGGGCGTAGTCCAGGGCGGCCAGGTAGCGCAGGCCGGCCTGGGGGAACCGGGACATCGCCACATCCTTTCGCGCTCGGCGCCGGACGGGACAAGCCTGCCGGGGCCCGCCAACGAGTCGCTCACGGCGGCCAGGCCCTTTACCTGCCCGGTCCCGCTACCTATGCTCGCCAGCGTGCAGCCTCTCCGAGCCGAGGGTGGGTCGCGATGAGCGAAGACCGGGTCGAGATCGAGCGCCGGGAGATCGAGCAGGAGATCAGGGGCCAGACCCTGTGCGACCTGCTCGCCGACCACGCGGCCGGTCACGGCGACGCGCCGGCCATGTCCTGGAAACGCGACGGCGCCTGGCAGACGCTGTCGTGGCGCGACTACCGCGAGCGGGTCGCCGAGGTGGCCATGGGCCTGGCCGGCCTGGGGGTCGGCAAGGGCGACTTCGTGGCCATCATGGCCACCAACCGGCCCGAGCACGTCCTCGCCGACCAGGCCGCCATCCACGCCGGGGCCACCCCGTCGAGCTTCTACTTCACCCTCGCCCCCGAGCAGATCCAGTACGTGGCCGGGCACTGCCAGGCCAAGGTGGCCGTGCTCGAGGACCGGGACATGCTCAAGCGCTGGCAGGAGCTCCGCGACAACCTGCCCGCCCTGCGCTACGTGGTCCTGCTGGACGGCGCCGCCGACGACGACGGGCCGGGCGTGCTCGGCTGGGACGAGCTGGTCCGCCGGGGCCGCGAGGCGCTGGCCGCCGACCGCTCCGGCTTCGAGGAGCTGCGCGGCCGGGTCGGCCCCGAGGACAACGCCACCCTGCTCTACACCTCCGGCACCACCGGCCCGCCCAAGGGTGTGCTCCTGACCCACCGCAACCTGCTCTTCGAGTGCACGGCGCTGCGGCGCCTGACCGAGCTCGACTTCGAGGGCAGCTCGGTCTCCTACCTGCCCCTGGCCCACATCGCCGAGCGGGTGCTGTCGATCTACGTGCCGCTGACCCTGCGGACCCACGTCTGGTTCTGCCCCGAGCCGACCCAGGCGGTCGAGTACGTCCGCGAGGCCCGGCCGACGTTGTTCTTCGGCGTGCCCAGGGTGTGGGAGAAGGTCCGGGCCGGCATCGACGCCAAGCTGGCCGCCGAGGAGAACGAGCGCAAGCGCAAGATCGCCCAGGCGGCCCTGGCCGCGGGGCGCGAGGTCGTGCGCCGCCAGCAGAAGGGCGAGCCGGTGCCCTTCGGGCTGCGGGCCCGGCACGCCGTGCTCGAGCGGCTGGTGCTGGCCAAGGTCCGCCACGCCATCGGGCTGGACCGCTGCATCTTCGCCTCCAGCGCGGCCTCGCCCCTGGCCGTGGACGTGGCCGAGTACTTCGCGGCCCTCGGCCTGCCCCTGGTCGAGGTGTACGGCATGACCGAGACCACCGGGGTGGCGACCGGCAACCGGCCCGGCAAGGTCAAGATCGGCACCGTCGGCCCGGCCCTGGCCGGGGTCGAGGTGCGGCTGGCCGACGACGGCGAGGTGCTGGTCCGGGGGCCGGTCAACACCCCCGGGTACTTCCGGCAGCCGGAGGCGACGGCCGAGCTGATCGACGCCGAGGGCTGGCTGCACACCGGCGACGTCGGCGAGATGGACGGCGACGGCTACCTCAAGATCGTCGACCGCAAGAAAGAGCTGATCATCACCTCCAGCGGCAAGAACCTGTCCCCGGCCAACATCGAGGGCCTGCTCAAGGAGCACCCGCTGATCGGCCAGGCGCTGGTCTACGGCGACGACCGGCCGTACGTGGTCGCGCTGATCGTGCTCGACCATGAGCTCGCCCCCGGGTGGGCCGCCCGCAACGGCCTCGGCACCGCCGACCTGGCCACCCTCGCCGGCCACGAGCAGGTGCTCACCGAGATCCAGCTGGCCGTCGACGGCGCCAACCAGCACCTGGCCCGGATCGAGCAGGTCAAGCGGTTCGAGGTCCTCCCGGTCGAGTGGACCGCCGAGAGCGAGGAGCTCACCCCCACCCTCAAGCTCCGCCGCCGCATCATCCACGCCAAGTACGCCGAGCGCATCGACGCCCTGTACCAGGGCTGACCCCGCGCTCAGCGGCGCAGCGTCCTGACCCGGCGGCGGGCCTGGACGGCGTTGGCCACCGCCATCAGGTCGTCGCCGTCGCCGCCCGCCCCGGTCCCGCTCCCGGGTCGCCGCACGCTCTCGCCCAGGTCGGCCCAGAGCACCGCCCACGCCGCCTCCGGCCGGACCGGCTCCTCCCGGGTCGGGGTCGGGGGAGGCGCCGGGTCGGCCGCGGCCTGCGGCGGCTGGGCCGCCGGCTCAGGCGGGGGCGGGGCGGGGCGGGCGGCCGCCTTGGACGGGGGGGCGCCGAGGAGGCGTTCGGCCACCGCCTGGAGCATGGGCTCGACGAAGACGGCCCGGACGGCGGCCTCGCCCGACGGGCCGCCCTCGCCGGCGAACGAGCGGATGGCCGAGCGGACGGCCGCCTCGCCGTGGCCCCGCCCGGCCAGCGCCCTGGCCACGGCCTCGACCAGCGGGTCCCCGAAGCCGGCGGGGCGGCGGCCCGAGCCTGGCGGCGGCGCCGCCGGCGAGGGCCGGGCCTCTTCCCGCGTCCGGGACGGTGGCGCGGGGGGCTCCGGCGGTGGGTCGGGCTGGCGGTTGGCCGGGTGGGCGGCCAGCCCCGCCCGCTGGGCCCGCTCCAGTTCGGCGTGGCGGCGCAGCCAGAACTGCAGCGGCGCCGTCTCCGGGTCCAGGTCGCGGGCCTCGGAGACGCCGTGCTCCTCGTACAGGTGGCGGAAGAGCGCCTCGGGGCTGTCGATGACCTCGTGGTCGGCGTCGGCGAACATGATGCCCCCTGCATTCGAACGTCTGTTCGAGTCTAGCAGCCATGTCCAGCCCAACGCTCCGACAACAATAGCCTTCTTGACAACAAATTTGATCGGCACTAGGGTGCCGCCATGCTGGACGTGGCGGTGATCGGGGACCCGGCGGCGGCCGAGGTGTCGCTCGACCCGGTGCGGGCGCGGCTCCTGGCCGAGCTGGCCGAGCCCGCCTCGGCCACCATGCTGGCGGCCAGGGTGGGCCTGCCCCGGCAGAAGGTGAACTACCACCTCCGGGCCCTGGAGCGGCACGGCCTGGTCGAGCTGGTCGAGGAGCGGCGCAAGGGCAACTGCACCGAGCGGGTGCTGCGGGCCACGGCGGCGTCCTACGTGATCTCGCCGGCGGCCCTGGCCGCGGTCCAGCCCGACCCGGACCGCGCCCCCGACCGGGTGTCGGCGGCCTGGCTCCTGGCGGTGGCGTCCCGGCTCGTCCGCGACGTCGGCGACCTCATCGCGGGGGCGGCCGCGGCCCGCCGGCGGGTGGCCACCTTCGCGGTCGACGGCGAGGTCCGCTTCGCCTCGGCGGCCGACCGGGCCGCCTTCGCCGAGGAGCTGGCCGGGGCCGTCGCCGCCCTGGTCGCCCGCTACCACGACCCGGCCGCCGCCGGTGGCCGCGGCCACCGCCTGGTGGTGGCCCTCCACCCGAGCATCCCCCCCGAGACGAAGGAGCCCTAGCCCATGCCGCGCGAGTTCGAGCTGCGCAAGGCGATCACCCTCGACGCCACCCCCGAGCAGGTCTGGGAGGCGATCGCCACCGGCCAGGGGATCGACGCCTGGTTCATGGGCGTCAACCAGGTCGAGCCCCGCGAGGGCGGCCGGACGGCGATGACCATCGCCGGGCACACCGAGGAGGGCGTCGTCACCGCCTGGGAGCCGCCGCGCCGCTTCGCCTACCGCGGCGGGAGCCCCGACGGCGCCCAGTTCATGGCCTTCGAGTGGCTGATCGAGGGCCGCGACGACGGCACCTGCGTGCTCCGGCTGGTCCAGAGCGGCGTCCTCGGCGACGACTGGGACACCGAGTACGACGCCCTCACCAGGGGCTGGGACATGTACCTGCACACGCTCGCCCAGTACCTCGAGCACTTCCGCGGCCGGCCCGCCGTCCCGGTCATGGTCATGCTCCCGGGAGCGGGCGACGCCGGGCGGGTCTGGCCGGTGCTCTCGGCCGGCCTGGGGCTGAGCGGCCCGGCCACCGAGGGGGACAAGGTGCGCCTCACCCCCGAGGGCCTTGACCCGATCGACGGCGTGGTCGACTGGGTGTCCCCGGAGGCCCTGGGGGTGCGCGGCGACGGCGGGCTGTACCGATTCATCCGCGGCTACGAGGGCACGGTCGCCGCCGGGCACCACCTGTTCGCCGGCGACGTGGACCCGGAGGCGGCCCAGCGGGCCTGGCAGGGCTGGCTCACCCGGCTGTTCGAGACGAGCTGAGGCGACGAGGAGGCCAACCGAGATGACCGACCCCACCACCCAGGCCGGCGACAGCGGCTACGCCCCGGTGAACGGCCTCGAGATGTACTACGAGGTCCACGGCAGCGGCCGGCCGCTGCTCCTGCTCCACGGCAACCTGTCCACCATCGGCGTCGACTTCGGCGGGATCATCCCCTCGCTGGCCAAGCAGCGCCAGGTCATCGGCGTCGAGCAGCAGGCCCACGGCCACACCGCCGACATCGACCGCCCCCTGTCCATCCAGAACTGGACGGCCGACACGGTCGCGCTGCTACGCCACCTGGGGATCGGCCAGGCCGACGTGTTCGGCTACAGCTCCGGGTCGGCGGTGGCCCTGCAGCTCGCCCTCGACCACCCCGAGCGGGTCGGCAAGCTGGTGCTGGCCTCGTTCAGCTGCCGGCTCGACGGCCTCCACCCCGGGCTGATGGACAACATCTCCGAGCTCAAGCCCGAGCACCTGGCCGGCACCCCGTTCGAGCAGGACTACGCCCGGGTCGCCCCCAACCCGGGCGACTGGCCGAAGCTGATCCAGAAGATCACCCAGATGGACGCGGACCTGCCCGAGTGGACGGCCGACCAGATCCGGGGCATCAGCGCCCCGACCATGCTGGTCATCGGGGACTCCGACATCGTCCGGCCCGAGCACACCGTGGAGATCTTCCGCCTCCTCGGCGGTGGGGTGCCCGGCGACCTCCACGGCCTGCCCCGCTCGCGGCTGGCCGTGCTGCCCGGCACCACCCACGTCACCCTGGTGCAGCGGACCGACTGGCTGGCCTCGATGGTCGGCGAGTTCCTCGACGCCGAGGTCGGCTGAAGATCTCGGTGGGGTCCCCCCGGGGCGGACCGCGGCGGGCGAGGTCAGAACCCGCGCTGGGCGAGGAGGGCGCCGGTGGCGAGCCAGGCGGCGCCGTGGCGGAGGTCGGTGGCGAGCTGGCGGTTGCTGAGGTAGCCGTCGCCGGAGACGAAGCGGGCGGTGGCCGCCTCGGCCAGGAGCACGGCGAAGCGGAACTCGACCCCCGACCCGGTGGTGTCGGCGCGCCAGCCGCCCGGGCCGCCGGCGCCGTCGCCGCCCCAGGCCTGGTCGGCGGCGGCGTACAGGTAGGCGCCGGCCCTCCAGCTGGGGATGGGCCGGGTGGCGGCGATCTCGGCCGCCGACTCGGCGATGGCCAGGGCCAGCGCCCACAGCGGCTGCAGGGGGCCGGGGAGGGGGGCGACCGGCGCCCGGGCGGGGGCCGGCGGGGGCGGGTGGGTTCGTCGCATGGGACCGTCCTCACTCCAGCTGGCGTGCGGATCTCCGCAGCATGGGACCGCCCGCTAACCGGATCCTCACGTCACACGCCCGTTCACACGCCGGTGCCGGATGCTTTCCACCGACCCCCATGCCCAAGGAGGAGCAGATGAGCACCACCACCACCCAGACCGCCCAGCCGGACCTGGCCGCCGTCAAGGCGCGCCAGCAGAAGATGTGGGCCAGCGGCAACTACGCCGCCGTGGCCGCCCGGATCGTGCCCATGGCCGAGCACCTGGCCGAGGCGGCCGGCCTGCGGCCCGGCGACCGCGTCCTTGACGTGGCCACCGGCAGCGGCAACGCCGCCCTGGCCGCCGCCCGCTACGGCTGCGAGGTCACCGGCGTCGACTACGTCCCCGAGCTGCTGGAGCGCGGCCGGGCCCGGGCGGCGGCCGAAGGGCTGGAGATCACCTTCGCCGAGGGCGACGCCGAGGACCTGGCCTTTCCCGACGCCTCCTTCGACGCCGTCCTGTCCGTCCTTGGCGTCATGTTCGCGCCCGACCAGGAGCGGGCCGCGGCCGAGCTGGTCCGCGTCTGCCGCCCCGGCGGCACCATCGGCCTGGTCAACTGGACCCCGGCGGGCTTCATCGGCCAGCTCCTCAAGACCGTCTCCAAGCACGTGCCGCCCCCGGCCGGGGTCCGGCCGCCTCCCCAGTGGGGGACCGAGGAGCGCCTGCGCGAGCTGCTCGGCGACGCCGTGTCGCGCCTGGAGGTCACCAAGCGCAGCCATGTGTGGCGCTTCCGCTCCCCCGAGGACTTTGCCGGGTTCTTCAAGGACCAGTACGGCCCGACCCGCAAGGCCTTCGAGGCCCTCGACGAGGCCGGCCAGCGGCGGCTCTGGGACGACCTGACCGCCCTGGCCCGCGAGCACGACACCGAGCGGGGATTGACGGTGGCGATGCCCGCGGAGTACGTGGAGGTGATCGCGACCCGCGCGTAGTTCCAGGGAGCCTGCCGTGGTGAGGATCCGCCTGCTCGGCCCGCCGGCCATCGAACGAGATGATGCGCCGGCGGTGCCGCGCGGCCGCAAGACGTGGGCCCTGCTGGCCTACCTGCTGCTGACCGACCAGCCGCCCAGCCGCCGCCACCTGGCCGAGCTGCTGTTCGGCGAGGCCGACGACCCGCTGGGTGCGCTGCGCTGGTCCCTGGCCGAGCTGCGGCGGACCCTGGGGCGGCCCGGGCTGTTCGCCGGCGACCCGGTCGCGACCGGCCTCGGCGAGGACGTGACGGTCGACCTCCAGGACGTCACCGGCGAGCCGGCCGACCCCGGGCGCCTGCTCGACCTGGGCGGCGAGCTGCTCGACGGCCTCAGCGTCGCCGGCAGCCCGATGTTCGAGTCGTGGCTGGTGGTGGAGCGCCACCGGCTCACCTCCATGGCCGAGGCGCGGCTGCGGCAGGCGGCGCTGGCCCTGCTGGCGGCCGGGCAGGCGGCCGAGGCGGTGCCGTACGCGGCCCGGGCGGTGGCCCGCAACGCGCTGGAGGAGGGCAACCACGAGCTGCTGGTCCGCAGCCTGGCCGTCTCCGGCGACCGGGCGGCCGCCCTCCGGCAGGTGGCCGTGTGCGAGGACCTCCTCCGGCGCGAGCTCGGGGTCGAGGCGTCGCCGGCGCTGCGGGACGCGGCCGACGCGCCGCCCGGCTCGCCCCGGAGCCGGCCGGCCAGCGGGCGCGCCGCCGTCGCCAGCCAGCTGGAGGCCGGTCGCGCGGCCATCGCGGCCGGCGCCGTCCAGGCCGGGATCGACTCGCTGCGCCGCGCCTGCGCCGACGCGGCCGCCTACCCCGACCCCGCGCTGCAGGGCCGGGCCCTGGCCGCGCTGGGCGGCGCCCTGGTCCACAGCATCCGCGGCCGCGACGAGGAGGGCGCCGTCGTCCTGCTGGAGGCGGTCCGGCTGGCCACCGAGGCCGGCGACCGCGAGACGGCCGCGACCGCCTACCGCGAGCTCGGCTTCGTCGAGGTGCAGGCCGGCCGCCGCCAGACGGCCGACACCTGGCTGTCCCGGGCCGAGGCGGCGGCCGAGACCGACGTCGAGGTCGCCGCCGTCCTCGGCGTGCGCGGCATGAACGCCTCCGACATGGCCGACTACCCGGCCGCCTTCCGGCACCTGCACGGCTCGGTCGAGCGGGCCCGGAGCGCCGCCGACCCGCGCCAGCAGGCCTGGTCGCTGGCCATCCTGGCCCGCGCCCACCTGCTGCGCGACGAGCGCAGCCAGGCCGGGGCGGCGCTGGCCGAGTCCCTGGAGCTGGTCCGCGCCGAGCGCTGGATGGCGTTCCTGCCCTGGCCGGAGGCGCTCCAGGCCGACCTCGACCTCCGTGCCGGCCGGGTCGAGGCCGCCGCCGACCAGCTCGAGCACGCCTGGGCGCTGGCCTGCCACATCGGCGACCCCTGCTGGGAGGGCATGACCGCCCGCGGCCTCGGCCTGCTCAGCGCCGCCCGGGGCGACCACGCCGCGGCCAGCGCCTGGCTGAGCGAGGCCCGCACCCGCTGCAACCGGACCACCGACCGCTACCAGTGGGTGAGCGCGTACGTGCTCGACGCCGTCGTCGAGGCCGCCCTGGACCGCGACGACCTGGCCGAGGGGGCCCGCCTGGCCGACGCCCTGGCCTCGCTGGCCGCCCGCTGCGACATGCGCGAGCTGGTCGTCCGGGCCCACCTGCACCGCGGCCGCCTCGGCGACTCCTCGGCCCTGGCCACCGCCCGCCTGCTGGCCGCCGGCCTCGACAACCCGGCCCTGGAGCCCCTGCTCGACGGCCGGCCCGCCGCCAGCCGGGCCTAGGGCGCGGGCGCGTCAGGCCCGGTCCCGGAGCCGTTCCAGGCCGTCCAGGAGCAGGTCGAGGGCGAACTCGAACTCGAGCTGGTCGTCGCAGCCCGGGCCGACGACCGACCCCTGGTCGTGGGTGATGGCCAGCATCAGCTCGGTGATGTGGGGGAACGCGGCCAGGGCCTGGAGGACCTCCGGGCCCGGGGCCGCGCCGGCGTCGGCCGAGTCGTCGAACAGCTCCTGGGTGAACCCGAACAGGCGGCTGCCCATGGCGTGGATGGCGTGGTGGGTCAGGTCGACCGGGAAGCCACCGGCCCGGAACATCCCGATCATCGAGTCCATGTAGGCCAGCACCGTAGGCCAGCACCGTCGGGGTCGGGTTGGTGCGCGACTCGAGCACCCCCGGCGCCCAGGGGTGGCGCAGGAGCGCCCGGCGGGCCGAGAGCACCCGCCGGCGGACGGCCGGCTTCCAGTCGGTCCCGGCGGCCGGCGGGTCGATCTCGCCCATGACCATGCGGGGCCTGCCGTACGCCGTCCGCCCGCAGTTCGGGCTGCGCCGGCCGAGGACCACGCGGCTCGGCGGCGACGTGGCCGGGCGGGTCGAGGCGGTCGGCAGGGCCGTGGCCCGGCTGCGCCCGGGCGACGAGGTGTTCGCCGACGTCACGACGGGCGGCTTCGCCGAGTACGTCTCCATCCCCGAGGACGTGGTCGAGGGCAAGCCGGCCAACCTGACCTTCGAGCAGGCGGCGGCCGTGCCCCTGGCCGCGCTGACCGCCCTGCAGGGCCTGCGCGACCACGGACGGGTCCAGGCGGGCCAGCGGGTCCTGATCATCGGCGCGTCCGGCGGCGTCGGCACCTTCGCCGTGCAGCTCGCCAAGTGGCTCGGCGCCGAGGTGACCGGCGTCTGCAGCACCAGGAACCTGGAGCTGGTCCGCTCGCTCGGTGCCGACCGGGTCGTGGACTACACGAAGGAGGACTTCGCCGGCAACGGGCGGCGCTACGACGTCATCTTCCAGCTGGCCGGGACCCGCTCGCCGTCGGACTGCCGGCGCGCGCTCACCCCCAGGGGGACGCTCACGCTGAGCAGCGGCGACTCGGACGGCCGCTGGATCGGGCCCATCGACCGGATGGTCAAGGCGGTCGTGCTGTCGCCGTTCGTGCCCCAGCGGCTGGGCGCGTTCCTGGCCAGGCCGAGCCGGGCCGACCTGGCGCTCGTGCGGGAGCTGATCGAGGCGGGCACGGTCACCCCGGTGATCGACCGGACCTACCCGCTGCCCGAGGTCGCCGACGCCATCCGCTACCTGGAGACGGGCCGCGCCCGGGGCAAGGTCGTCGTCACCGTTCCCGCGAGGTCCCGGTGACGACCACCTGGCCGGTCATGCCGTCGTGGAGGGTGCAGCGGTAAGGGTAGGTGCCGGGCTGGTCGAAGGTGTGGGCGTAGGACCCGCTGCGCTGGGGGTCGCCCGAGCTCCAGCCGTCGGCGGTGACGTCGTGGGGGACGAAGCGGTCCTTGAACTCCCAGGTGACGGTGGTGCCGGCCGGGACCTGGATGGCGGCGGGGGAGAAGTGGTTGTTCTCGGCGGCGACCTCGGTCACCCCGGTCACCGGGGCGGCGGCGCCGGCGCCGCCGCCCTCGTCGCCGCCGCAGCCGGCGAGGACCACGGCGGCCAGGGCCAGGGGGACCAGCAGGGCGGGGAGGCGGCGCACGGCGGTCACCAGCCCCGCCGCGGGCGGCCCTCGAGCTGGCCGACCCGCTCGCGGACCCGGCGGCCGAGCAGCTCCAGCTCGGCCGGCCCCAGCCGGCGCCGCAGCTCGGGCAGGAGCAGCGCCTCGGCGTCGCGGGCGTGCTGGCGGAACACCTGCATGAGGACCCGGACCTTGCCGTCGTAGCCGCGGTCGGCCGGGAGCATGCCGCCGAGCTCGACCATGACCAGGTCGAGCAGGTGGTCCTGCTGGAGCTGGCGCTCGATCTCGGGGTCGTGGCGCCCGGTGCACGCCTGCAGGGCCGGGTAGAGCAGCTCGTCCTCGACGGCGACGTGGGTGGCCAGGGCGGCCGCCATGGCGGCGACGGCCTGGCGGCGGCCGGCGTGGCTGCCCTCGGCGGCCTCGTAGGCCTCGAACTGCTGCTCGACCCGCGCGTGCAGGGCGAGCAGCAGCCCCGGGTCGAGGGGGATGGCGTAGGCCTGGGTCATCGGGATGCCTCCGTGTCGTGGTTCCTGGTGACACGACGATGGTCCCGCCGCCAGGGGGGTGGCGGCGTCGGCCCGCGGGCGGCTCTGCGGCTACGCCGGCCGGGGCACGCCGGCGGGGCGCGCTGCCGCCGGAGGCGTAGGCGGCGGGTCGCGGCTACGCCTGGGGGCGGCCCAGCTCGTCGGGGCCGGGACCGGCCAGGGGGCGCTCGCGGCCGGCCTCGCGCCGCTGCTCGACCGCGGTGCGGGCCAGGGAGGCGACCCCGCGCACGGCCAGGAACCCGGCCACCAGCGGCGCCATGACCAGGCGGGGGTCGCGGGCGTAGCGGCGGCAGTAGAAGCGCAGGGCGCTGCGGTGGTGGTGGACCACCTTGCGGTAGGGGGCGCTGCGGGTCGACCCGCCGACCACGTGCTTGACCTCGGCCAGGGGGTCGAACACGACCCGCCAGCCGGCCCGGTGCAGCCGCAGGCAGGCGTCCATCTCCTCGAAGTACATGAAGTAGCCGGGGTCGAACCCGCCGATCTGCTCGAAGGCCCGGCGGCGGACCAGCATGCAGGCCCCCGACACCCAGTCGACGTCCAGGGGCCGGCTGCGGTCGACCCCGGCCATGTGGTAGCGGCGGGTGGCCGGGTTGTCGGGCCACAGCGGGGCCAGGGCGGCGTGGGCGGCCCCCATCAGCAGCGACGGGAACCGGCGCCCGGTGGGGTAGTCGGAGCCGTCGGGGTTGGCCAGGTGGGGCCCGACACAGCCGATCTTCGGGTCCGAGGCCGCGGTGGCCAGCAGCCGCCGCAGCGACCCCGGCGACAGCCAGGTGTCGGGGTTGACGATCAGCAGCCACGGCGCCCCGGTGATCTCCACCCCGGCGTTGATGGCCCGCGACAGCCCCACGTTGGCGTGGTTCTCCAGCACCTTGGCCCCGTAGCCGCGGGCGATCTCGACGCTGGCGTCGGTGGAGGCGTTGTCGACCACCACCACCTCCAGCGGGTGCGGCGCCGCCGCCCGCTCCAGCGACCCCAGGCACATGGCCAGGTCGCGGGCGCTCTGGAAGGTCACCAGCACCACCGCGACGGCGGTCTCGGGCGGCGTTGGCGGGTTCGGCACCATGACGAGGATCCTAACGAGCCGCGCCAGCGAACGTTTTCTGGACGTGAGCGACCCGGGAGAACCTTACCGCCCCATGGACGGGCAACAAGCCTGTGTCTTCTGCGGCCGGCAGCGACGCCGCCTGACGCGCTGAGCAAGGCATTCTCACCGGGCGTGGGCGATGTTAGGCTCGGCCGGCCGACGGCGGCCGAGCGAAAGGGGCATCCCATGGTCCGGTTCAGCTACGTGCAGACCCCCGACTACCCCCTGAGCGACTCGATCGACATGATCAAAACCGCCGACGACCTGGGCTTCTACGCCTGCTACAGCGTCGACGAGATCTACCACAAGGACATGTGGCTGCTGTTCGCGGCCGCGGCCGACAAGACCCGCAACATCCGCATGGGGCCCAACGTCACCCACGTGATCCTGCGCGAGCCCACCCTGATCGCCCAGCAGCTGGCCACCCTGGACGAGCTCACCGGCGGCCGGGCCGAGGCCGTGGTCAGCTTCGGCAACCTGGTCATGCTCAGCCAGTACCACGTCCAGTGGCAGGGGAGCCGCCCCCTGGCCCGGGTCCGGGAGGGCCTGGGGGTCATGCGGACCCTGCTCGACACCGGCAAGATCGACCACCAGGGCGAGTTCTTCAACTACTCGGGCCTGTTCACCGCGGCCCGGCCGGTCCAGGAGCGGGTGCCGCTGAAGCTGGGGGCGATGGGCGGGCCGCGCAGCTTCGAGCTGGCCGGGGAGATCGCCGACGGCATGCACCACGCCCTCGGCTACTCCAAGGAGAACTACGAGTACGTGGTCTCCCACGTCCGCAAGGGGGCCGAGAAGGCGGGCCGCGACGTCGCCGACCTCGACCTGGGCGCCTGGATCATCAGCGTGGTCGCCAACGACCGCGCCCTGGCCAAGGCGGCGGCCCGCATCATCGTCGCCTTCTACATCCCCTCCATGCCCCAGTCGCAGGTGGAGCGGCACGGCATCGAGTACGCCAGCCTGCAGCCGATCTTCGACGCCTTCGCCTCGGGCGACGTGGCCAAGGCGATCGAGCTCACCACCCCGGAGCTGGTCGACAAGCTGTCGGTCGCCGGCACCCCCGAGGAGGTCGTCCACCAGCTCAAGACCGACATCCTGTCCACGGGGATCAACCACGTGATCGCCGCCCTGGTCGACCCGGTCCTGGTCAAGTTCTTCTCCGGCCAGACCGTGGACGTGCCCGACGTGAAGAGCCAGCTGCGGCTGATCGCCGACAAGGTGATGCCGGAACTCGACTGACGGAGGTCAACGCCGTGACCAGGATCCCCGACGTCGAAGGCAGCGACCTCGTCCCCCGCGACCCCGACGTGCTCTCCATCGGCGACCGGGCGGCCGCCGAGGCGGCCACCCGCAAGCTGGCCGAGGGCTACGAGGACCGCGCCTGGGGCTGCATGTCGTCGCGGCACAAGTTCTGCCGCGAGCCCTGCCCCGTCTACCAGGTGACCCGCAACGAGCAGCACACCAGCTACGGCTTCCACGCCACCGTGGCCGCCATGTCCCAGGGCCTGGTCGACCTGGAGGACGCCTTCGAGCAGTACGCCTACTGCACCCAGTGCGGCGCCTGCGAGCTGCGCTGCCCCAACACCCTGTTCACCGGCGACTTCTACCGCAACCGGACCCAGCTGGTGCAGCTGGTCCGGGCCGTGCGGGCGGCCGGGGTCGAGGCCGGGATCGAGCGCGCCTCCTGGAAGCGCTGGAACGACGACACCGTCACCTTCCGCAACGAGATGCAGGGCGACCCGGCCCAGGTGGCCGGCTGGGCCGACGACCTCGACCTGCCCAGGGGCGGGGAGACGATCCTGTTCTGCGACTGCATGGCCGCCTACCGCCAGACCAAGGTCCCGCGGGCGGTCAGTCTGCTGCTGCGCGAGGCCGGGGTCGAGGTCGGGCTGATGAACGACCAGTGGTGCTGCGGCGGCCCGGCCCTGGAGATGGGCTACACCGACATCTTCGAGCAGTTCGCCCGCCACAACCTGGAGGACTGGCGCCAGGCGGGGGCCAAGCGGGTCGTCACCCTCGATCCGCACGACTACATCGCCTTCGTCGAGGACTACCCGCGGCTGTTCGGCGACTACGGCATCGAGGTGCTGCACGTCACCGACCTGCTGGCCGAGCTCATCGACCAGGGCAAGCTCAGGCTGGAGCGGCCGGTCCCGGTCAGCGTCACCTACCACGACCCCTGCCGGCTCAACAAGCGCCGCGGCATCTGGGAGTCGCCCCGAAAGATCCTGCGGGCCATCCCCGGGCTGGAGTTCCGCGACGTCGACCACGTCACCCAGTGGGCGATGTGCTCGGGCGCCGGCGGCGGGCTGCCGCTGGCCCTGCCCGACGTGGCCGAGAAGGTCGCCCGCAACCGGCTCGAGGCGGCCGCGCCCCTCGGGGCCGACGTGCTCGCCTCGGCCTGCGTCTGGGCCGAGGACCACCTGGAGCGGGTCGCGGCCGCCGACGGGCAGATGCCGGTGGTCGACATCACCGTGCTGGCCGCCATGTCGGCCGGGCTGCTCGATCCCGAGCCGTGGCTGGCCGAGGTCGCCCGTAACCGGGGGGGTCCGGGGGACCGCCGGGGTGGTCCCCCGGAGAATCGGGAGGCGGGCCCATGACCGTCACCTACGCGCCCGTCAACCGGGAGGCCGTGGCCGAGCTGGTCGACATCTGCGGCACCGAGCGGGTGATCGTCGCCCCCCAGGGCCGCCTCGTCCGGGCCATGGTGCCGGCGCCGTTCCCCTTCCACCGCTGGGCCGACGAGGCCCCCGAGATCGCCGTGCTGCCGGAGACCACCGAGGAGGTCGTGGCCATCGTCAAGCTGGCCAACCGGCTGCGCATCCCGATCGTCCCCCGGGCCGGCGCCACCGGCCTCAACGACGGGGCCAAGCCCAACCGGGGCGGCATCGTGGTCGACACCAAGCGGATGAACAAG
>DASUPQ010000052.1 GCA_036280995.1 Actinomycetota bacterium
CGCCGCCCGCCACCAGCGCGAGGTCGGCACCGGCGTGTTCGACCTGGTCGCCCGGGCCGTGACCGCCGGCCAGGCCTCGACCCTGGCCCTGGCCGACTCCACCGAGCGCCAGCAGTTCTAGGAGCGGTTCCCGCCCGTCTGACGTACGCAATCTGTGGGGTGTAAATCCGGCAGAATGGGATACGATGCCCGCGGACCGGTCGAATGGGGGCGACGATGTCCAAGGGTGGTGGGGCGGCCTTGCGCGTAGGCCGGCACGCCCCGATCGCCCTGGCCCTCGCCCTGCTCCTCGCCCTCGTCGGCGGCACCGCGGTCGGCGCCACCCCGGCCGACCCCAAGGCCCCCAACGCCGCTCTGGCCGCCAAGGCCAAGGCGCTCCAGGCCAAGCTCGACGCCCAGCACGCCGAGGTCGAGCGCCTCGCCGAGCGGCTGAACGCGACCGACGACCGCCGCCAGGCCCTGCAGAAGCGCCTGGCCCGCCTCCGGGCCCGCCAGGCCGCCGCCCAGCGGCAGCTCGACAAGGCCCAGCGCCAGCTCGACGAGCAGGCGCGGGCCACCTACATGAACGGCCCCCAGTGGCTGCTCGGGGAGATGGTCGGCGGGACCAACCCGCCCGACGCCATGCGCCAGCTGCCGATGCAGAAGGCGGCCCTGGAGGCGCGGGCCGCGGTCCTGGCCGAGGTGCGGATCCGCAAGGCCGAGGTCGACACCCTCAACGAGCGGGTCGCCACCGACCTGGCCGAGGCCGACCTCGTCCACAAGCGCCAGGACGACGAGCGCCGCCAGGTCCAGCGGCTGGTCGAGCAGCTGCAGCAGACCCTGGACAAGATCGATAAGCAGCTCGCCGGCTACCTCGAGGCCGAGCAGGTCCGGTCCGAGGCGGCCCGGCGGGCCGCCTGGTCCGGCTACATGTCCGGGGTCGGGACGGTCCAGTCCTGGCTGCAGGCCGGGCCGGTGGCCCGGGCGGCGGTCCGCTGGGCGCTGGCCCAGCTCGGCGATCCCTACCGCTGGGGCGCGACCGGGCCCGACATGTTCGACTGCTCGGGGCTGACCAGCTCGGCCTACCGGGCCGCCGGGGTCGGCATCCCGCGCGTGTCGCGGGCCCAGTGGGGCGCGGGCCCGCACGTCGCGGTGGCCAACCTGCTCCCCGGCGACCTGGTCTTCTACGCCGACAACCCCCGGGACCCGTCCACCATCCACCACGTCGGCATGTACATCGGCAACGGCCTGATGGTCCACGCCCCACACACCGGCGACGTCGTCCGGGTCGCCTCGATCTGGCGCGAGAGCTACGCCGGCGCCACCCGGA
Source organism: Actinomycetota bacterium (assembly GCA_036280995.1). Classification (NCBI taxonomy): domain Bacteria; kingdom Bacillati; phylum Actinomycetota; species Actinomycetota bacterium. The sequence goes on from DASUPQ010000052.1 coordinate 1,310, forward strand.
TCGTGCCCGGGGTCATCGGGCCGGGCCTGCCCGGGCCGCCGCCGACCGCCCCGCCGCCGACCAGCCCGACCCCGCCGACGGCGCCGCCCATGACGACGGCGCCCCCGACCACGGCCGAGCGGGCGCCGGCGCCGGCGCCGCCCACGACCCGGCCGCCGACCACGACCAAGCCCGGGTCGCCCAGCACCACGGCGCCGCCGACGACCACGACCGCGCCGCCGACGACGACCACCAAGCCCCCGACGACCACGGCCCCGCCGACCACCACGGCCGAGGAGCCGACCAGCACCGAGGCGCCCACGACCACGGAGGCGCCGACCACCACCTGACGCCCGCCGGGGCGCCCGGACGGACGGCGGCTGCTCTATCATCGGCCGGTCCGCGCCATCCCTCGTCCCCCGGGAGCCGCCGCCGTGCCCGAGCCCGAGCTCCTCTGGTCGCCCTGGCGGATGGAGTACATCCGCCGCGGGGAGGGCGGCGAGGCCCGCGGCTGCGTCTTCTGCGACCTCCCGGCCGCCGACGCCGCCGACGACGAGGCCAACCACCTCCTGGCCCGCGGCGAGGTCAGCTTCGTGCTGCTCAACGCCTTCCCGTACAACCCCGGGCACCTGATGGCGGCCCCCTACCGGCACGTCGGCGACTACGAGGAGCTGACCGCCGAGGAGCTGGCCGAGATGACCGCGTTCACCGGCCGGGCCATCCGGGCCATGCGCGAGGAGTCCGGCCCCCACGGGTTCAACCTCGGCATGAACCTGGGCCAGGTGGCCGGGGCCGGCATCGCCGACCACCTGCACCTGCACCTGGTGCCGCGCTGGGGTGGCGACACCAACTTCATGCCGGTCGTCGGCCAGACCAAGGTGCTGCCCGAGCTGCTGGCCGAGACCTATCAGCGCCTACGTCCGCACTTCGCGTCGCCGTAGAAGTTGCGTACCCGTATCTAGTCCACAGCGATTGGTGACGATGCTCAATCCGACGGAGGAAAGGTAGACGGCGAACCGATAGCGTGGGACGCGGGAGGAGAGCGTCCGCCGCGAGCCGGGGCGAGCCACCTCCGGGGGCCCCGGACGTACCAGGACAAAGGCGGTCGATGCGGTGAGTGCAGAGCCGACGCCGAGCGGATCGGTGGAGCTTCGCGACTATCTGGCGGTGTTCAAGCGGCAGCTCGTGCTGATCCTGGCCATCACCCTGCTGGGCGCCGCGGCCGCGGCCGCCTACACCTTCCGCCGTACGCCCGTCTACGAATCGACCGCCTCGGTGCTGGTCCGGGCCATCACCACCAACGCCTTCGACCCCGGGTCGCGGGTCGACCAGCAGCTCAACATGTTCAACGAGCGCCAGCTGGCCCAGTCGGAGCCGGTGGCCGCGGTCGCGGCCAAGGCGCTCAAGACCACCGCCACCCCGGCCCAGCTGCTGGAGCACGTCAACGTCGACGTGCCCGCCAACTCCCAGATCCTGCGCATCAAGTACCAGGACACGGTGCCCCTGACGGCCCAGAAGGGCGCCGACGCCTTCGCCGAGGCGTACCTGGCCTCCCGCGAGGCCGACCACCGCGCCCAGGCCACGACCAGCCAGAAGAGCCTGCAGACGGACATCAACCGGTTCCAGAAGCAGGCGACGGCGGCCGAGAAGGTGATCGCCGACCCCAACGCCGACTCCGCCACCC
>DASUPQ010000053.1 GCA_036280995.1 Actinomycetota bacterium
ACCTGGCCGCCCACATCCCCGCCGCCAGGCTGGTCGAGCTGCCAGGCGCTGACGGGCCGCTGGTGTGGGAGACCCCCGAACTCGCCCTGGACGCCATCCAGGAGTTCCTGACCGGCGCCCGCCACGCCTCCGCGCCCGACCGGCTGCTGGCGACCGTGCTGTTCACCGACATCGTGGGCTCCACCCAGCAGGCCGGACGGTTGGGGGATCAGCGCTGGCGCGAGCTGCTGGAACTACACGACCAGGCAGCGCGCCGTTGGGTCCAGGCGTTTGGCGGGCGGCTGGTCAAGAGCACCGGCGACGGGATCCTGGCCACCTTCGACAGTCCAGCGCGAGCGATCCGCTGCGCGGCCGCGCTGGCCGAGGACCTAGGTGGGCTGGGGATCGAGATCCGGGCGGGGCTGCACACTGGCGAGATCGAGCTGCGCGACGGCGATGTCGGGGGCATCGGTGTGCACATCGCCGCGCGGGTGATGGCGGCGGCCGGACCCGGGGAGATCCTGGTGTCCAGGACCGTGCACGATCTGGTCGCCGGCTCCGGCATCCTCCTGCGGGACCGGGGAACCCACCGGCTGAAGGGCGTCCAAGGCCAGTGGCAGCTGCTGGCGGTGACCGCCCCCTGACCGGCGGAGCGGATGGCTGCACTCGCACAGGTCGAAGCTGCGCTTCCCAACTGCGTGGAAGGAGGCCGTCATGCTGCAGCGAACGAGATGGACAAGTGCGTAAGGCTGCTGGCGGTGGTCGACCAGACGCTGCAGGGCCGCCCAGGTTGGGGCGGCGCGTGCGTTAGGTCTCGGTCGGCGTAGGCCAATCAGGTCGATGTCTGAATGACACGCCAGGAAGTTGAGCCGGTTATGAGGTGTCATCCGGTACACGACCCACCGAACCAGCTCCTGAACTGAACATGACCAGGGATTCAGCTACGCCGGATCTCCGAGGAGACTCATTGCAGCATCGAAATCAAGAGGTCATGGCAGGAGGAGCACTGGGCCGGTCCGACGACCCGATGGGGGTGGAGCGGGTCGTGTTCTTCAGCGACGCCGTGTTCGCCATCGCCATCACCCTGCTGGTCATCGAGCTCACCGTGCCCGAGGGCGACCTGACCGGTGCCCAGCTGACCCACGAGCTCGGCCGGCTGGGGCCGAAGTTCTTCAGCTTCGGGCTGAGCTTCTGGGTGATCGGCCGGTTCTGGATCGGCCACCACCTCACCTTCCAGTACCTGCGGCGCTGGAACCTGCCCATGCTGTGGCTCAACCTGCTGCTGCTGGCCTGCATCGCGTTCCTGCCCTTCCCCACCGCCGTGCTCGGCAACCACCTTGGCCTCCCGGCGGCCGTCCGTCTGTACGCGGCCAGCGTCACTGTGACCGGGCTGGCCTCGACCCTGCTGTGGTGGTATGCGACCGGCAGGGGTCGCCTGGTCGACGAGGACCTCGACCCCCGGGTGCGCCGCTTCATGCTGCTGCGCGCGCTCACCGCCCCGGTGGTCTTCGGGCTGTCGATCCCGCTGGTGACTGTGCAGGTGCCGGTTGGGGCCGGACGGATCAGCCTGGCCTTCTTGCTGTGGCTGCTGCTGGTCCCGGCGGTCCGGCTGGTCGTCCGCCTGGTGGTCCTGGGGCGACGCCGGCCCGGTGGCCGCCAGCCCACCAGCCACCCGCGGGCTGCCAGGGATACCGAGGGGCGCTGATGGCCATGACCGGGATGTGGGAGCGCGGTCGGCGCCGACCGTCGAGCTGCTTGTTGCCTTGACCGCCCGCCCTGGAGGCACGGCGGCGGCGGGTCGTGTGGCTCAGGGTCGGGTCGACTGGTACAGCGGGCCATGAGGCGCGCGAACCGGGGCTCCCAGACCCGGTCCTGCTAGCCGAAGTCCTGTGGCTCCAGTTCGATGGGGGTGCCGTGAGGTGTGCGGTCGGCGGCGCGCTTCCAGGCGTCGCGGTAGCGCGCCAGCTCGGCCGGGTCGCTCAGGCGCTTGTCGGCGATCAGGCGCTCCAACGCGGCCAGCCAAT
>DASUPQ010000054.1 GCA_036280995.1 Actinomycetota bacterium
CCAGCGTGCCCTTCCAGTCGTTCCAGGCCGCCGGGCCGGTGGCCAGCCCGTCGGCCACCGTGAGCAGGTGCAGCAGCCGCAGGCGGCGCGGCGACCCCAGCGCCGCGGCCACGCCCTCGACCACGCTGGGGTCGTCCAGGTCGCGCCGGGTCGCCGTCTCGACCAGGAGCAGGTGGTGCCGGACCAGCACCGCGATCTCCTCGAGCTCGTCGTCGCCAAGGCCCATGCGGGCCAGGGCCCGGCGGGTCAGCAGCTCCCCGGCGACGCTGTGGTCCTCGCCCGACCCCTTGCCGATGTCGTGGAAGATCGCGGCCAGGTAGAGGGCGCCGAGGTCGCCGGCGGCCTCGGCGGTCCTGGCCGCCCGCTCGTCCCGCTCCAGCAGCCGGGACACCTCGGCCGCGGCGGCGAAGGCGTGGCCGTCGACGGTGTAGCGATGCCACGGGTCGTGCTGCACCCGCCCGCGCACCGGGGCCCACTCGGGCAGCAGCACCGCCCAGCCGCCGACGTGGTCGAGCAGCTCGCAGGCGCCGACCACCCCGGGGCCGCGCAGGACGGTCATGAAGGCCGAGCGCAGCGGCTCCGACCACGACTCCAGCGGCGCCCGGTCGAAGGTCTGCTCCAGCCAGGTCAGGGTGGGCCGGGCGATCTGGCGCCCGGTCCGGGCCCTGACCGCCAGCAGCCGCATGGCCAGCAGCACGTCGCCCGTGGGGTCATCGGCCTCGGGGTCCTGGGCCTCGGGGTCCTCGACGGCTGCTGGACCAGATACACCTGTGGACAGCGGCGAGCACCCCGTCCCGCCCTGGGCTACCCTCCCGGAAGGGGCCCCACCACCGGGGGCTGGCGGACGAGCGCGCCCCGCGAAGGTCGACCCCGCGTGGGTCGAGTCTACGACCAGCAGCCCGTCCTCGAGGCGGATGCCGCCCGGCTCCAGCCGGCGGACCAGGCCGGAGCGGCGCGGGCCGCCGAGCAGCCGCTCGGCCAGGGTCCGGGTCTCGACCGCGGCCAGGTACTCGATCGTCCGGGCGGCGGTGTGCACGGCCGCCATCAGCCGGTCGGTGGCGTCCTCGCCGTCCAGGCCGAGGGCCTTGGCCACGGCCGGCTGGAGGTCGGCCCGGACCCGGTCGGTCTTGCGCCGGGTCTGGCCGTGCAGAGCCTCGCGCACGGCCAGCAGCAGCTCGCCGGCCCGGACCAGCTCGGGCCGCCCGGCCGGCCGGGGCCAGCCGGCGACCGCGGCCAGCCAGCCGACGGCGTGCAGGTCGCGCAGGCCGCCGACGTCCTGCTTGAGGTCGGGGGCGAGCACCCAGCCGGCCCGCTCGACCCGCAGGTGCCGCTCGGCCGTGACCTCGAGCAGCCGCCGGGCCAGGCGGCGGCCGTCGCGTTCCAGCCAGCGCCGCCGCCGGCCGGTCATCTCGTCCATCAGCCCGACCGGCCCGGCCACCAGCCGGGCCTCCAGCAGAGAGGTCGCCGCCTCCAGGTCGCCCCTGGCCCGCTCGATCGCCTCCTTGGGCGAGCAGACGGCGTGGCCGACCTGGAAGCCGGCGTCCCACAGCGGGTAGAGCAGGCCGCGGAGGTCCTCGGGGCTGGGCCGGCGCTTGTCGTCCACCAGCACCAGCAGGTCGACGTCGGAGTGGGGCGACACCTCGCCCCGGCCGTAGCCGCCGACGGCCAGCACGGCCACGCTGCTCCGGGGCAGGGGCACGGTGTCCACCAGGGCCGCCAAGGCGGCGTCGAGGGCGGCCGCCCGGCGTCTGGCCGGCCGGCCGCCCTCGCTCAGTGTCAGCTCCGCCGCCTCCCGGACCCCGGAGAGCTCAGCGGAGCCCGAGGTCAGAGCGCATCGCCTCCCATCTCGCCGGTGCGGATCCGCAACGTCTGCTCGACGTTCAGGACCCAGACCTTGCCGTCACCGATGGAACCGGTGCGGGCGCCGTCGACGATCGCCTTGACCACGTCCTCGACCGCGTCGTCGTCGGCCAGGACCTCGACCCGGGTCTTGGGCAGCAGCTCGACCTGGTACTCGGCGCCACGGTAGACCTCGGTGTGGCCCCGCTGGCGGCCGAAGCCGCGGGCGTCGGTCACGGTCAGGCCCTGGACGCCGACGCCTTCCAGCGCCGCCTTCACCTCTTCCAGCTTGAACGGTTTGATGACCGCCACGACCAGCTTCATCAGCCCAGATCTCCTTGGGGCACGCGGACGGTTGAGGGAGCCCGCTCGGGCGGTGCCGCGGCTCCGGCCGGGACCGGGGCGGTGGCCCCGACGCCCTCGCTGAAGGCGTAGCCGACCTCCTCGTGCTGGCTGATGTCCAGCCCGGACAGCTCCTCCTCCTCGGTCACCCGCAGCCCGACGACCAGGTCGACGAGCTTGAGCAGCACGAAGCTGAGCCCGAAGGAGAAGGCCAGGGTGGCCACCACGGCCACGGCCTGCTTGCCGAGCAGGGTCAGGCCACCGCCGGCCAGCAGGCCGTCGGCGCCGGCCTCGTTGAAGGCGGTGTTGGCGAACACGCCGATGAGCAGGGCGCCGAGCATGCCGCCGACGGCGTGGACGCCGACGACGTCGAGCGCGTCGTCGTAGCCGGCCTTGTACTTCAGGCCGACCGCCCAGGCGCAGACGACGCCGGCGGCCAGGCCGATGGCGATCGACCCCATGGGGCCGACGTAGCCGGCGGCCGGGGTGATGGCGACCAGGCCGGCGACCGCGCCCGAGGCCGCGCCCAGGGTGGTGGTCTTGCGCCGGCGCAGGTAGTCGGTGAGGCACCAGCCGAGCACGGCCGCGCCGGTGGCGGTGTTGGTGGCGATGAACGCCTGGGCGGCGAGGCCGTTGGCGGCCAGCGCGCTGCCGGCGTTGAAGCCGAACCAGCCGAACCACAGGATGCCGGCGCCGAGGATGGTCAGGGTCAGGTTGTGGGGGACCATCGCCTCCTTGAGGAACCCGCGCCGCTTGCCGATCACGATGGCGGCGGCCAGGGCGGCGAAGCCCGAGTTCATGTGCACGACGGTCCCGCCGGCGAAGTCGAGCGCGCCGAAGTCACGCAGCCAGCCGCCGGGGGCCCAGACCCAGTGGGCCAGGGGCGCGTACACCAGGAACAGCCACAGGGTGGTGAACAGGGCGAAGGCCGAGAACTTGATCCGCTCGGCGAAGGCGCCGGTGATCAGGGCCGGGGTGATGGCGGCGAAGAACAGCTGGAAGACGGCG
>DASUPQ010000055.1 GCA_036280995.1 Actinomycetota bacterium
AGGCCGAACGGCACCGATGTGAGCAGGGGCCCGCTGGCCTGCCGGCGGCCCCTGCTCGTCTCCCAACACCCATGAAGGAGCCACACTGTGACAGCTGACAACACCGTCTCCCGTTCCCTGCACGACCTCGGTCTGGCCACCTGGTTCGGCGGCTCGCTGATGGGCGCGGTCGGGCTCAACGGAGCCGCGGCCGACGTGGAGGAGCCCACCCAGCGGCTGCGGGTGGCCAACGCGGGCTGGAACCGCTGGACCCCGGTCAACCTGGCCGGCATCGCCGCCCATGTGGTCGGCGGGGCCGTCCTGCTGGGGGCCAACAAGGGCCGGGTGGCCAGCCAGCGGGGCGTGGCCCAGGCCACCGTGGCCAAGACCGCCCTCACCGGCGCCGCCCTGGCCGCCACGGCCTGGTCCCGGGCCCTTGGGGCCAAGCTGGACCACTCTGGTGAGGCTCCGGTCGAGGGCGGCACCGACCCCGGCGACGGTACCCCTCAGGATGTGGCCAAGGCCCAGCGCCAGCTCAAGGTGCTGCAGTGGGTGATCCCGGCCCTGACCGGGGCGGTGCTGGTCCTCAACGCCCGCATGGGCGAGCAGCAGCGACCCGCCCAGGTCACCGGCGGCCTGCTCGGCCGCCTCCGACCAGGACGCGACGCCTGACCAACCCGGCCTCCCGCCCGGATCACCGGAACGACTGGGCCACCCTCGGCCTCGGCAGCGCCATCGCCATGGCGGTGGTGGCCGGCCCACGCCCGACCGCGAGGGCGACGCCGGGGCGACCCGCCTCACCAGCCCCGCCACCCAGGAGGCCACGGCCGAACGGGTCAGCCGGTCACGCCGCGACCGCTAGCAGCGACGTCCGGGGGATCCTCGGCCTTTGCTATCGTGCCTGCCTGGCGATGAATTTAGAGGGAACGCCGAGGTGATGACGGTGGCCTTCCACCCCCGCGGCCGGATGTTCGCCCGACCGGGTAGGTAGGGCTGTGGCGAGGCGTTCGCACCTTCACGAGGTCAAGGAATCAGCCGATCCGGAGGCGGCCGGCGGCGACCTCGGAGGGCGCGGACCGGTGCTGCTCGAGACCAAGCTGCACGTGCCCACGCCGAGTCCGGCGTTCGTGCCCCGCCCCCACCTTCTCGCACTCCTCGACGCCGGGGCGGATCGACAGCTCACCCTGGTCCAGGCACCGACCGGCTTCGGCAAGACCACCCTCCTGGCGGCGTGGGTCACATCCGGGAGCGATGACCGGCCCTGCGCCTGGGTGTCCCTCGGCTCGGACGACAATGACCCGCTACGCCTGTGGACCTACCTGATCGAGGCGCTCCACCGGGTGGACCCGGCCATCGGTGCGCGCTCGCTGGCGGCGTTGCGGGCTCCTGGGGTCAGCCTCCTCGACGTCGCGCTGCCACTGCTGCTCAACGAACTGACCGACCTGGCCCGTCCGGTGGTCCTCGTGCTCGACGACTACCACGTGGTGAAGAACCAGGAATGCCACCGCTCGGTCGCGTTCCTCATCGAACACCTTCCCAAGACCATGCAGCTCGTCATGTCGACCCACTCCAACCCGCCGCTTCCCTTGGGACGGCTCCGGGCACGCGGCCAGCTGCTCGAGCTGCAGGGCGCCGACCTACGCTTCACCGGCGAGGAGACGGCGGCGCTGCTGAACGACAGACTCCAGCTCCAACTCGACCCGGCCGATCTGGCCATCCTGCACCATCGCACCGAAGGCTGGCCCGCAGGCCTGCACCTCGCCGCGCTCACACTCAAGGGCCATCCCAATCCCCGCACCCGCGTCAAGAGCTTCTCCGGCAGCCACCAGCACGTCATCGACTATCTCGGGGCCGAGCTGCTGGACGCGCAGCCACCACAGCTCCGACGCTTCCTGCTCCGCACGTCGATCCTTGAACGGCTGTCGGCCGACCTGTGCGATGCCGTCACCGGCAGCGAGGGCGCGGCCGGCCTCCTTCGCCAGCTGGAGCGGGCCAACCTGTTCCTCCTGCCGCTCGACGAGCGGCGGCAGTGGTACCGCTACCACCATTTGTTCGCGGACCTGCTGCGGCACGAGCTCGCCGCATCCGAGCCCGAGCTGATCTCGGTCCTGCACCGGCGGGCGAGCGCCTGGTACCGGCAGGCAGGCTTCCCCGACGAAGCGATCCACCATGCCAGCGCCGCCGGCGACTTCGATGAGGTTAGCGAACTCATCGCCCGCCACTGGATCTCCTACGTCGACCGCTGGCTGATCGCGACGGTACGAGATTGGCTGCGGGCCCTTCCTCCGGCTGCCGTGCGTTCAGATCCCGTCCTCACGCTGGTGTCCGCCTGGATCGCCCTCGCCTTCCATGAGCCCGCGGAGATGGACCGCTGGCTCGCCATCGCCGAACAGCTCCCCTCGCAGGGGCCGCTGGCCGACGGCACCCCCTCGCTGGAAGTCGGCATCGTCTCGTTACGTGCCGTCAGCGGATTCCAGGGTATCGCCGCCAAGCTGGCGGCCGCGCGGCGCGTGCTGGAGCTGCAGACCGATCCGGCCAGTCCCTGGCGCTTGAGCGCCTTTTGGGCGCTTGGCTACAGCCTCTACCTCTCCGGCAGGACGGCCGAGGCACGGGCGCCGTCCGAGGAGGCCGTCCGTCTCGGTGAGGACTCGCCGGTGATCACGACCAGGATCCGCTCGCTGGTGCTGCTTGGACTCATCGAGGACGACCAGGGCCAGGGCGACGCCGCCGCGGTACACGAGCGCCGGGCATCCGAGCTGGTCCAAGCTAACGGGCTGTCCGAAAGCCCCACGGTCGCGTGCGCCTACATCCTGCAGGGCAGGATCCGCAGGCGTCGAGGTGACCTGGACGGCGCCCTGGCGGCACACGAACGAGCCTACGCACTGCAGCGCTATCCCATCGAGCGCTTCCACGCGCTGGTGGAGCTGCTGCCAGTCCGCCTCGCCCGTGGCGATCACACGGGAGTCGAGACGCTGGTGGCCGAAGCCGGCCGGCTGCAAGCGACCGGCATCGACTTCGGGGTCCTGCCGCAGCGGCTGCGGGCGGCCACGCAGCGCCTGGACGTGGCCGAGCACCACATGGCGCAACCCTCCGAGGCGCTCAGCGCGCGCGAGGTCGATGTGCTACGGCTCCTCTCGGGCCAGCTTTCGCAGCAGGCCATCGGAGATGCGCTCTACATCACCCGCGACACGGTAAAAAGCCACACCAAGGCCATCTACCGCAAGCTCGGGGTCTCCTCGCGTGAGGAGGCGGTTGCCCTCGCCCGTCGGCTTGGCCTCATCCCCTGACCGCGTAGACGGCGCTCAGCCGCATGGCCTGCCCGCCTGCTGAGCCGGTTCAGCTCCTACTCAACGGCAGGTCCAGACACGCCGGCGCATCTCGGCACGCGCCATGTCGGTGAGCGACGCGAGACGCCGCGGTCAGAGCTTGGGGCCGAGCGCTTCGAGGACCTTGGCGGCGTGGCCGTCGGCCTTGACGTTGTGCCAGGCCCGCTCGATGCGGCCCTGCTCGTCGACCAGGAAGGTCGAGCGCAGCACCCCGATGCTGGTCTGGCCATACCTGGTCTTCTCCCCCCAGGCGCCGTAGGCGTCCATGACCTGGTGGTCGGCGTCGGTCAGCAGCGGGAACCGGAGGCCGTACTTGTTGCGGAAGCGCTGGTGGCTCTGGGCGTCGTCGCGGGAGATGCCGATGACCGGTACGCCGGCGGCCTGGAAGGCGGCCAGGTTGTCGTTGAACTGGCAGGCCTCGCGGGTGCAGCCCGGGGTGTCGTCGGCCGGGTAGAAGTAGACGAGCACCTTGGTGCCCTTGAAGTCGTCCAGCGACACCGGGTTGCCGTCCTGGTCGGGCAGGGTGAACGTCGGCGCCTGGGCGCCGGCCTCAAGCTGGGGCATGGTGCTCCTCACTACGGTGGGTGAATGGGGACATAACTCAGCGTTCGCTCACGCCAACGTGTCGTCCTGTTTGAGGCGACTGTCGCGTGCAACTGTGGCGAAGTAGTCGCGACGGACGGGCGGTCGTACGTGGAGGACGGCTCGATGTCTCCCACGACGCCAGAAAGAGAACGCATAACTTTGCCGTCGACGGTTGACGGTGACCTGGGGAAACGGCGATCCGCACAGCGCTTCCCCGCCGTTTGCTGACACGGAAGAGGTCACAGGTTCAAACCCTGTCGCGCCCACCATAAGGCTCTGAACAGCAGAAACGCCGCTGGCCCTTCTCTCCGCACGGCCGCAGAAGCCAAGAGAACACTTTACCGTTAGGAAACATCCTACGGAGTTGGACCCTCTATCCTTGGTCGGTCTTCTGACCAGCGCCTTTGCCCCCCACTTCACTCCGCCGGGCGGCATGCGGGGGCGCAGAGCGGTCGGAGAGCGCTTAGCTGAGAGCGCTTAACTGATCGACCGGCGGATCCCTGACCTCAGGGATGCTCATGAACGCAGCGTGATGGGAGGGCCCGGCGCCCGGTGAGCTTGTCGACCAGCGAGCCGGCGTTCAGAGTCTCGGACGTACTCGAGCGCCGAGACTCTGAACGCCGGCGTGTGCCGGAGCGTGAGGGGTCACTCCTGATGTGCTCCAGGAGGAATCGTCAAGAGTTGTGGATTGCCGGTCCTGTGTGATCACGCGGCGACCTCCTGAACCTCGTCAGGACGCTCAACCATCACCCCCTTGTCGAACCGCGCGCCGGCCCGGACCAGCGCGACCAGCTGCGGGCCGTTGACCGCCCGCCAGCGGTCCTGGGCGGCCTCCAGCAGCTTGAAGGCCATCGCCAACCCCGCGGCCTTGGAGCCGGGGCCCTTCGTCACTCGAGTTCGCAGCCGGACCGTGGCGAAGGTGGACTCGATCGGGTTGCTGGTCTTCAGGTGCAGCCAGTGCTCGGCTGGGAAGTCGAAGAAGCACAGCAGCTCCTCGGCGTCGTCGACGATCTTGGCCACCGCCTTGGGCCACTTGGCCCCGTAGTCGCGCGCGAACACCTCGATGGCGCGCTGGGCATGGTCACGGTCGGGAGCATCCCGGATCTCGTTTAGCGCCTTGCGCGCCCCGGCGTGCACGGCCTTGGGCAGGCAGCCAAGCACGTTGGCGACCTTGTGGACCCAGTCGCGCTGGTGGCGGGTGGCCGGGAACACGTCGCGCAGCGCCGCCCACAGCCCCAGCGCCCCGTCACCGACCGCCACCACCGGCGCCCGCATCCCGCGCCGCCGTAGGTCCCGCAGGACCTCCGCCCAGCTGTCGGTCGACTCGCGCTCCCCGTCAGCCACCGCGACCAGCTCCTTGGTGCCATCGGCGCGCACGCCCACGATCACCAGGCAGCACAGCCGAGCCTGCTCCAGCCGCACCCGGAAGTGGATGCCGTCGGCCCAGACGTACACGTAGTCACGGTCGGACAAGTCACGGTGGCAGAACGCCTGGTAGTCGGCCTGCCAGCTGGCCAGCAGCCGACCAACGGCCGCGGCTGACAGCCCGGCCGCCGAGCCGAAGAACGCCTCCAGGGCGGGCACGAAGTCGCCGGTGGACAGCCCGTGCAGGTACAGCAACAGCAGCACCTCAGCGACCTTCGGGCTGCGTCGGCACCAGGGCGGCAGGATGACCGAACGGAACCGAACCCGCTCGCCAGTCACCGGGTCGACCCGGCGATCGTCCACCCGCGGCGCCCGCACCTGGACCGCACCGGCGGCGGTCGTCACCGCGCGCTGGCGGGCGTGGCCGTTGCGCACCACCAGCCGCCGGCCACCCTCGTCACGCTGGGCAGCGTGGGCGGCCAGGTAGTCGTCGACCTCGGCCTCCAAGGCGGCAGCCAGCATGCGCCTGGCGCCCTCGCGGGCCAGCTCGTCCAGATCCGCGTGGAGCTCGGTACGCGCAGCTTCATCGGCCACTACACTCAGCATGCGGCGCTACCCTCCTCACCGGCGTTGCCGCGCCGGTCTCCCACCTGGGTTGGTCAAGCAGGAGGGTACGTCGCGCTC
>DASUPQ010000056.1 GCA_036280995.1 Actinomycetota bacterium
CAAGGAGGCCGCCGAACGCCTCTCCGCCTGGCGCCAGGCCTGTGGACCGACCGGCTCATCCGTCACCCCGGTCGGCCACCCCCCCGAGGGGGGCCCCGCCGCCGGAGGGTCGGGTGGCGTCGCGCCCGACGGGGACCCGGCGCCGGCGGGCGAGGGCCGACCGCGCCCCAGCCTGCCCGCGGCGGTGGATGCCGCGCTGGCGGCCGACCTGGACACGCCGGGGGCGCTGGCGGCGGGGGACGAGCTGGCCGAGCGGGGTGACGGGCCCGGGGTGGCGGCCGCCGCGGCCGTGCTCGGGGTCGAGCTGTCCCCAGCCGGTGGCTGACGGGCTATCCAGTTCCGCCGGGAGCGGCTACGCTGCCCGGTATGCGTGGGGACAAGGTCGAGGTGCTGGTCGACACCGGCAACGGTGGCGTCCGCGGGTTCGAGATCGCGGCCACGCGGTCCGGGCGGCGGGTCGAGGTGACAACCCTGCGGAACATGGTCGAGGTGGCCGAGGTGACCCGCACCGGCCAGCCGGTGCGCACCGCCCGGTTCCTGTCCTCGCGCGTGGTCGCCATCGTCGAGCACCCCTACGACGGCGGCCGGCCGGCGGGAACGGCCGGGGCCGGCTGACCGGTCCGGCCGGGGGGGCGCGTCAGCCCTTGGCGGCCACCCGGCCGCGCTCCAGCCGCTGGGCCAGGGCCCCGAGCAGGCTGAGCTGCGCCTCCCGCGGCCAGGCGTACTCGGCGCGCTGCTCGTAGGCCGCCTTCACCGCCCGGTCGACCTTGCAGAGGGCGCTGGCGATCTGCTCGTCGGTGAGGTCGAGGACGGCGGCCTCCAGGGCGGCCCTGGTCGGGTTCACGGTCGGCGTGGCTGGCATCGGTCGTCCTCCGGCTCGGTGGCGTGGGCGTAGCTTAGCGGCCGCCCAGGCGCGAACGGAGCAGCTCGATGTCGGCCCGGTGCTCGGCCACGCCGCCCGGGGTCTCGCAGATCACCGGGGCGCCGGCCGCCTGAACGATCCCGACCAGGGTGTCGAGGTCGATCTGGCCCTTGTCCAGGTTCTCGTGGCGGTCGCGGCCCGAGTCGGCCCGGTCCTTGGAGTCGTTGGCGTGGACCAGGTCGATCCGGCCGGTGATCGCCTTGACCCGGTCGACGATGCCGTCCAGCTCCTCGCCGCCGGCGTGGGCGTGGCAGGTGTCCAGGCAGAACCCCAGCCCGGTGTCGCCGACCACGTCCCACAGCCGGGCCAGGGTGCCGAGGCGGCGGGCCATGGCGTGGTCGCCGCCGGCGGTGTTCTCGAGCAGGACCGGCACCTCGGACTCGAGCTGGTCAAGGGCCTTGCGCCAGCGGGGGAACCCCTCGGCCTCGTCCTCGCCGCCGGTGACGTGGCCGCCGTGGACGATCACCCCGGCCGCGCCGACCGCGGCCGCGCCCTTGCAGGTGTCGGCCAGCAGCTTGCGCGACGGGATCCGGATGCGGTTGTTGGGCGAGGCCAGGTTGATGCCGTAGGGGGCGTGGACGTACACGACCATGTCGGCGGCGGCCAGCTCGGCCGCGTCCGGGCCCGGCGGCGGCACCTTCCAGCCCTGGGGGTCGCCGAGGAAGAACTGGACGCAGTCGGCCCCCCGGGCGGCACCCTCGCCGAGCGGGTCGTTCCGCCCCAGATGGATCCCGATCTTCATCTCCACGATTTTCGACCTTAGCACGGGAAGCGGACGGGCCCTCCGGTGGTTGTCCCTGTGTCCCCCGATTCTCCCGAGACACCCGAGACGCGAGGAGCAGGAGCATGCGAAAGCGTGTCGCCGTCGTCGCCCTGGCCGCCGCCCTCGTCTTCGGCATGACGTTGCTGGCCATCCCCGCCGCCGCCTCCGGCAGCTCGGGCAAGGCCACAACTCTCGCCGCCACCCTGAAGGGGGCCAACGAGTTCCCAGGCCCAGGCGACCCGGACGGGCGCGGCCGGGCCTTCGTCCGGCTGGCCGGCGACCGCGCCTGCTTCGTGCTCCAGTGGTCGAAGATCACCGCCCCCACCGCCGCCCACATCCACAAGGGCGGGCCGGGGGTGGCCGGCCCGGTGGTGGTGCTGTTCTTCGAGCCCAGTACCAACGCCGCCTCCCTGCCCGACACACTCTCCTCGGTCGCCGGCTGCGTCGACGTCGACCCCGCCCTGGCCGAGGAGATCGCGGCCAGCCCGCGCGACTACTACGTCAACATCCACACGGCCGACTTCGCCCCCGGAGCCATCCGCGGCCAGCTCCACCGCTCGCGCCACCTCGACCTCGACCTGCCGCGCCAGCTCGCCGCCAGGCTGAACGGCGCCAACGAGGTCCCCGGCCCCGGCGACCCCGACGGCCGCGGCCTGGCCCTGGTCAAGACCGGCCGGGAGCGGGTCTGCTTCGCCCTCGGCTGGGCGAAGATCGCCCCGCCGATCTTCGCCCACATCCACGAGGGCCCCGCCGGGGTCGCCGGCCCGGTCGTGGTCCTGTTCTTCGACGTGCCCGAGCTCGCCGGCGCGCCGACGGCCACGCTCCCGTCGACCATCTCGGCGGCCGCCGGCTGCGTCTCCGACCAGGACCCGGCCCTGCTCCGCGACATCCGCCGCCATCCCGCCGCCTACTACGCGAACATCCACAACCTCGACTTCGTGCCAGGGGCCATCCGCGGCCAGCTTCGCCGCGTGGCCTAGACCCGGGGGGGCGGACGGGCCCGCGCTGGGCGGTCCTCCAGCGCGGGCCCTCCGTCGTCTTGGGGCGGGGTCGGTCGCTCCGCCACCCGACCCCGGCGGGCGCCGTCGTTCGATGCACGTCGCCAACGACAAGGCCAGGACCGAGCTCGGCTGGCGGCCCATGTACCCGACCTACCGGGCCGGCATCAGGGCCATGACCTCGGTCCCGGCGGGGTCGGGGCGATGACCGGCAACGGGACGGAGCGGGTCTCGGCCGTTTCGTGCTGTGGTTCTACGCGCTCGGGGCCGGCCTGCTCAACGCGGTCGCCCACTTCGTGTTCCCCGTCCTCAAGGGCGGCTACTTCCCCGGCCTCTACACCGCCGGCGGGCATCTCGTGCTGAGCGCCCTGCTGGTGTACTTCCTGCTCCAGGAGTCGCGCCGTCTCAAGGCGGCCGCGCGACCGGCTAGGCCGTCCTTGTCCCGGCGGCCGTCTCCAGGCCGAGCTCGGCCACCGACGCCTCGCGCATCTTGAACTTCTGCACCTTGCCGGTGACGGTCATGGGGAACTCTTCCACGAACTTCCAGTAGCGGGGGATCTTGAAGCTGGCGATCCGCCCCCGGCACCACTCGCGCAGCTCCTCGCCGCTGACCTCCTGGCC
>DASUPQ010000057.1 GCA_036280995.1 Actinomycetota bacterium
ATCTTGTTCGCCGCCATCATGATGCTCATGGCCGGCAGCGTCCAGGCGTTGCAGGGCCTCATCGCCATCTTCGAGAACGAGGTCTATGTCGCCACCCGCAACTATGTGTTCGAGTTCGACGCCACCACCTGGGGCTGGATCCACCTGCTGATCGGGCTGCTGGTCGCCTTCGCCGGCTGGGGGTTGTTGTCGGGCAAGACCTGGGCTCGGGTCGTGGCCATCACCGTGGCCCTGGTCAGCGCCGTGGCCAACTTCTTGTTCATCCCCTACTACCCGTTCTGGGCGCTGACCGTCATCACCCTGGACATCTTTGTCATCTGGGCGGTCGCCGCCCACGGCCGCGAGCTCCGCGACGTCTGAACCGAGACCTGGAGATGGCCGGCAAGCGCCACGACGACGGCCGCATCTGCCTCTGCGACCGAGCCGACGGGACCTGCGCCGGCCTGACCGTCCGGCGCCTGAGCCAGGACCGAGTGCGCGACCTGGCCGAGGAGATCTGGGCGGGGTCGTCGGGAGACCTCCTGCCGGGCCGCCCGCTTACCGATCCCCGCGGCAGTCGCCCCGGCGCTTCCGCCCGGGCCGCCTTCCAGCGCCGCCGCGACCAGGAACGCGAGTGCTGGCGACCCGGCTGGTTGGTCCTGGTCTGGGCGATGGTCGGCGCCGCCAGCGGCGCCGTGCTGCTCATCGGCCCGACCGTTGGCGACTGGCTGGCCTTGCCGATGGCTCTGCTGGCGGCGGGGCTGACCTGGTGGCGGCTGCGCTTTCGGCCCTCGGCCAGTGCCCGCGTCTGGCGCCGCCAGGCCGCCAACCAGCGCCGCACCGCCGGCGTGCTGGAACCGCTGGAGCAGGAGGGGTACCTGGTGCTGCACGACATCACCCTGCCGGGCTGGCCGGCCAGCCTCGACCATCTGGTGGTCGGTCCCACCGGCGTCTGGGTGGTCGAGTCCTGGCAGCGCCGGCGGCTGTTACCGGGTGGCAGCGCCCCGCCCGCGACCGTCCGCGGCCTCCGCTGCCAGGCCGACGCCGTCGCCGAGGTGCTGGACGGCGGCGCCGAGATTCCCGTCCGCGGAGTCCTGTGCCTGCAGGGCGGATGGTCGGGGTCCCCACAGTCGCTCCAGGACATCCGCATCGCGGCTCCTCGGCAACTCGCCCACGTCGTCCGCCACGGATCCACAGTGGGCCCGGGCGAGGTCAAGCTAGCCACCGCTCGGCTGCTCGAGGTCCTCCGACCGGCGGCCTGAGCCCTGACCGACAAATCCCGACCACAGGAGTCGTCCTCGACGGATGCCGATGATGCACCTGATCGAGCCAGAGAATGCCGCCCGTGCTGATGGATCGTGGCCGACGGACCAACCAACCAACACCTAGCTCGCCGACGTCGTCCGCCAGGGATCGCGGCTGGAATACAGCCAGGTCGAGCGGGCCGCCGCCCGCGCCCTCCAAGGACTCCGCTCCAGCGGTCGCTGACCGCGAACCGAAAGGACCTGGCCATGCCCGCAGCAACCAGGAACAAGACCCGCCAGCTGTCCGACGCCCAGCTCGAGGAGATGCTGGCGTTGACCAAGAACGCCGACAGCGTCGAGCTCAAACTGACCGTCCCCGACTCCGAACGCCGAGCCACCGTCATGGGGCTGGGCATGGACCCCCTGGACGCCCAGATCCGCCAGGTCTTCTTCCTCGACACCCCCGACCTGGCCCTCAACAAGCAGGGCGTGGTCGTCCGGGCCCGCCGGGTCCAGGGCCGCGGCGACGACACCGTCATCAAGCTCCGCCCGATCGTCCCCGACCAGCTGCCCCCCAGCGTCCGCAACGCCAAGACCATGGTCGTCGAGGTCGACGCCATGCCCGGCGGCTATGTCTGCTCGGCCTCCTTCAAAGGCGCCCTCGGCCACGGCGATGCCGTCAGGCAGGTCGCGGCCGGGAACCGGGCCATCCGCAAGCTCTACTCCAAGCAGCAGCGGGCCTTCTTCCAGGCGCACGCGCCCGAGGGCCTCGAGCTGGACGACCTGACCGTCCTGGGGCCGATCAACGTCCTCAAGCTCAAGTTCACCCCTAAGGGCTTCAAGCGGCGGCTGGTGGCCGAGCTGTGGCTGTACCCGGACGGGGAGCGGATCCTGGAGCTGTCGACCAAGTGCGCCCCCACCGAAGGCTTCCAGGTGGCCGCCGAGACGAGGGCGCTCCTGGCCAAGCGGGGCGTCGACCTGTACGGCGAGCAGCAGACCAAGACCAAGACCGCCCTCGAGTACTTTTCCCGCACCCTCCAGGAAAGGCGGTCGTAGCGGGCCCAGCTAGTGACCCATCAGGCAACCTTTGCCCGGTTGACGATTTGGCGAAATCAGCGGTCCTGGGCCTTGCGGTTCCACCAGGCGATGTAGCGGCGGATCATGCTGGCCAGGGGTGGTGGCTGGCGTGGTCGGTGCCATCCAGGGTGAAGGACCGCAGCGCCGGGAACTGGGCCTCGATCCGGTTCAGCCAGCTCGCATTGGTCGGGGTATAGGCCAGTTCGATGTTGTTGGCTGCCGCCCCAGTCGCCCACCCGGGGTCGTCCTTGGTGGACAGGTGGGGGCTGAAGCTGTCCAGCACCAGGCCGATGCGGACCTCGGGCGGATACAGGGTCCGCAGGTAGCGCAGAACGCCAGGAACTCCCCCGCGCCGGTTACGCGGCTTGATGTGGCCATAGAGCCGGTCGCGGCTCAGGTCGTAGGCGGCCAACAGGTGGCGCACGCCATGTGGCCGGGTGTAGGTGACCCGGCGCCGACGCCGGGGCTGGACGCCTCCGCCACCTCGGGTCGCCCAGTGGCGGCAGGTATGGGCTGGAGGTTGAGCGGCCCGAACTCGTCGACGCAGATGACCACCTCGGGGTCGCCGGGCGCGACGTCGTGGGTGCCATCCATGAGCCCGTACAGGTGCAGGATGCGGTTCTTCTTGGCTTCGAAGTCGGGGTCGGTGGACTGCTTCCAGGTCTTCAGGCGTTGAGAGGACACGCCCTCCTCGCGGAGCAGGACCCGCAGACCCTCATGCTGATGTCGTCGACCGCCCCCTCGGCGACCAGGAAGTCGGCCAGCTTGACCAGGCTCCAGGTTGAAAACGGCAGATCATGGTCGACCGGCCGGGACAATGCGCGCTGCTTGACCTCACGCCGCTGGGCCAGCGCGAAGACGGGTGTGCGCCCACCGGCATACCGCGGGTACAGCGAGTCGAACCCGTCGAGGTTGAAGTTGTGGAGCTCCTCCCGGGCCCGATCCTCAGAGGTGAAGGTGACCCGGGCAATCTCGGGCACATCCATGGCCTGGGCGGACAGCGGACAGCAGCACCAACTGCGCTCGCCGTTAGGTGACCACCGACCCGCTCGAGCGGCGCACGATGCGCAGCAGCCGGTTGCCCTCGTCGTTGGTGATATCGCGCACCCGACCCGCAAGGCCAGCCTGCCGCCCTCGACGACCCGCTGTCGCCGAGGCGTCTTCCACCAGGAGCCGCTGAGGGCACGACCAGCAATCTCAAACAGACAAGGCCAACGTTGCCGGCCGAGGAACCGACGAGCAGGCCTGGGATGTGTTGGAGGACATCCCCAACGACTCGGCCGCCGCGCTCCTCCTGCTCGAGCATCACTGGGCGGTGCCACTGCGCGACGCGATCGCCCGGGCGGGGGGCTTCCGGCTCAGCGACGGGTTCATCAGCCCGCTGGACCTGGTCGAGCTCGGCCTGGTGGAGGCCGAGGAGGCCAAGAACCTGCACGCCACGGCTCCTGCCCTCTCGGCGCGGTCTTGGAACTATCCAATCGGGATGATGACGATGCACGTTGGCTGGGTGAGGGTGACACTATGGACGTACAAACGGATCTGACCGCTGACGAGCGCGGGGGGGCCGGCTCTGGTCCGGTGCCGCGGCACCGTTGGCGGACGATCGTGGCCGTCCTGCTGATCGTGATCGGCTGTGTACTGGCGCCGCTGGCCGGGGTGGCGGTCTGGGCCCGCAACCAGGTCACCAACACCGACCGCTATGTCCGCACGGTCGCCCCGCTAGCCGCTGACCCGGCCATCCAGACCGCCATCGCCGACCAGATCACCGCCCAGATCTTCACCTACCTGGATGTCCAGGGCCTCACCAACCAGGCGGTCGACGCTCTGGCCGCCCGTGGGCTTCGCCCCCAGGTGGCCGACCAGCTCCGCGGGTTGGCCGGGCCGCTGGCCAACGGCATCCAGGGCTTTGTCCGCACCGAGGTCGGCAAGATCGTCCAGAGCCAGGCCTTCACTGATGCCTGGGTCCAGGCCAACCGGGTCGCCCACCAGGCGCTGGTCAAGGCCCTGACCGGCCAAGGCGGCGGGGCGATCACCGTCGAGGGCGACACTGTCAACCTCAACCTGGCCCCGTTCATCGAGACCGTCAAGCAGCGGCTGGTCGAGGGCGGGTTCCGCCTAGCCGCCCGGATCCCGGAGGTCAATGCCTCCTTCGTGCTGTTCCAGTCGGCCGACATCACCCGGGCCCGCGGCGCCTTCAACCTGCTCAACACCCTGGGGATCTGGCTGCCGATCATCGCCATCGTGCTGCTCGGGGTCGGGGTCGCGGTGGCCAAGGATCACCGGCGGGCCCTGGTCGGGGCGGCCGTCGGGGTCGCGGTGGCCATGGTGGGACTGGGCCTGTCGTTGGCGGTGTTCCGGACCATCTACCTAGACGCCGTCCCGGCCCAGGTGCTGCCCCATGACGCCGCCGCGGTGCTGTACGACACCATCGTGGCCTACCTGCGCCTCGGGCTGCGCACGGTCCTGGTCCTGGCCCTGGTCATCGCCGCCGGGGCATTTCTGACCGGCCAGTCCCCCACGGCCGTGCGGACCCGCCAGGGGCTCGCCCACGGGTTCGGCTGGTTGCGCGGCGGCGCCGAACACGCCGGCTGGCGGACCGGCCCGGTGGGGACCTGGGTCTATGCCAACAAGCAGGTCCTGCGCATCGCCGCGGTCACCCTGGCCGCGCTGGCCCTGGTCTTCTGGGGCCAGCCCACCGGCAAGACCATCCTGGGGTTGGCCGGGCTGCTGCTGGTCGCCCTCGCCATCATCGAGTTCCTCAGCCAGCCACCCCAACCCACCGTCGCCTCCACAACCCAGACCTGAACCCGGCTCCGGCGCCTCGACAGCCAGCACGTCAGGGGGTTGACGCGCTGGCTGAACGGGTGACGCACTGGGCTGAGCCAGCGCGCCTATGCGTCCGTCGAGCAAGCAAGGCGTACGGGCCCAGATCTCGTCTCCGGGCGATGAACTTGGCCCACAAGCAGACACCAACGGCAAACGAAATGACGTGATGGAAATGTGGAATGGCGGCGCAGCCGCATCAATCGCGCCGCCACGATCTACCTCCGGCTGGGCCGAGCTCGGACGCCGGAGCAGGAATGCCGTGAGGAATGTGGGGGGCCCGGCTCAGCCGGGAGGAGGGCGGCACACCATGGACGCACCCTCCTACCCGCTCTATGTCGGCGACGTCGCCACCTTCAACGAGTCCCACCGCGGCAGGCACCAGATGGCTGGCCAAGCGGCTGGCCGGCAGCAGCAGCTGGAGGAGGTAACCATGGACGCGCGACCTGACGCCAGGGGCAACACGGTGGCTGGCACCACCGCAGCCGGGCCGGACAGCCGACCAGGGCCGGACATGGTCTGGATCCCCGGCGGCACCTTCCGCATGGGCTCCGACGACCACTACCCGGAGGAGGCACCCTCCCACCGGGTCAGCGTTGACGGCTTCTGGATCGACCGGCACACCGTGACCAACCAGCAGTTCGGCCGCTTCATTCACAAGACCGGCTATGTCACCGTTGCTGAGCGGCCGCCAAACCCGGCCGACTACCCCGGCGCCAAGCCGGAGCTGCTGGTGCCCGCGTCCACGGTGTTCCGTCAGCCGCCCCACCGCGTCGACCTGGGCAACCACTACAACTGGTGGACCTATGTGCCAGGCGCCAACTGGCGCCACCCGCAAGGCCCAGGGAGCTCGGTGAAGAAGAAGCCCGACCATCCGGTGGTCCACGTCGCCTGGGAAGACGTCGATGCCTACGCCCGCTGGGCGGGCAAGCAGCTGGCGACCGAGGCCGAGTGGGAGTTCGCCGCCCGCGGCGGCCTGGACGGCGCCACCTACGCCTGGGGTGAGGACCTCACCCCAGAGGGACGCTGGATGGCCAACACCTGGCAGGGCGAATTCCCGACCGAGAACCTGGAACTGGACGGGTACACGGGCACCGCGCCGGTGGGTCGCTACCCAGCCAACGGCTACGGGCTGTACGACATGATCGGCAACGTCTGGGAGTGGACCGGCGACTGGTACCAGGCCCACGGCGAGACCTCCCATGCCTGCTGCACGCCGGCCAACGCGCGCGGCGGTGACCCGGAACAGAGCCGAGATCCCCGCGATGCTGCCGCGATCCCCCGCAAGGTGATGAAGGGCGGGTCGCACCTGTGCGCGCCCAACTACTGTCGCCGCTACCGCCCCGCCGCCCGCATGCCCCAGGCGGTCGACACATCAACCTCCCACCTCGGGTTCCGCTGCATCGTCCGCGCCTAACAGCACAGGTGGCTGAATGTCGACCCAGGCAGACCCGCCCGAACGGACCGCGCAGGGCACCTCAGGGCCAGCGACGCGACCGCCGGCGATGGCGCGGTACTGGTGGCTGACGACGCTGCGGGGGCTGGTCGCGCTGCTCCTCGCCCTGGCTATCGCGGTGGCCGGCCGCAGCACCGCTCGGCTGGTGAGCTTTCTCGCCCTGTTCTGGATGACCAGTGGGCTCATCACGCTGCGGTTCGCCCTCGCGATCCGTCCACGTCCTGGGTTCCGGCTTGGGTTGGCGGCGGCCACCGCCGCGGTTGTCGGGGCCGGGCTGGTCCTGCTTCGGGATCGACTATCGGGGCTGGTCGACCCGGAGATGTTCGTCGGGCTGCTCGGCATCGCCGCCGTCCTGACCGGCCTGCTGCGGATCCTGGGCGGGTTCGCCGCCGAGGAGCGGTTGGGACGCCGCTGGACCCTCGGCGGGGTCGTCCTCGGCACATTGGAGCTCGGGCTTGGCGCCCTGTTGCTGCTGACGGGCGGGGTCGACCCCGACTTGCTGGCGCCGTTGGTGGCCGCCTGGGGTGTGGTCAGCGGCATCCTGCTGCTGACCCAGGGGCTGCAGCTACGGCGCGTGGCCCGCAGTTGGCGGGGATCTGAGGACACCCCCTACCAGCGATCCGACCGGGAATGATCGTCAAGAAGGACAGCCTCGGAACCATCCCTAAGCTCGGCACTAACCTGTGAGATACAGCAACCCCTCAGCGGAATGCGGGAATGGCGGCGCAACCGCAGGTTGGTTTTCTGGAATGGGCGCCCGGCCCGTAGGGCCCGGCTGGTCGTCCGTCTTCCACCCTTTGCTCGTCGTGGGCCGACGAAGGAGGCTCATCGACGGGCTCTGAATCGGCCAGATGGACTCCTGCGTAGCGTAGCTGGGCGGGCCTCCCTCAGGCCCGCACGTCGCCCCGGTGATCCTGAACAGCGGTACCCCGGCTGTTCGAGCACCTCGGCGGTCCGATCCACCTGGAACGGGCCGAGGTGCTCGAGTCCCGCCACGCCACTCACCTGCGGCACCGGATCCTGAAGTAGCGCGTCCTCGAGCCCGGTACGCCGTCAGCGATAGGCCGGCGGGTACTGGGCCGTGCTGTCCTTGCAGGTCACGTCTAGTGTGTCGTTCAGCCAGTACGCTCCTGACGGGGCCGAGTAGCGCCAGGTGGAATGACAAGCAGAATGACATGTCCTCCTTGGGCGTTCGCCGTTGTTAGTCGCGGATCGGTTTGACCACAGGTGGCGATGTGGTCTGGACCCCGCAGGCTAGGAGCCATCTGTGATGGCGGCGTTCGGATCCGGTGCCTGGCGCTGGCGACCTCGTTGAACGGCACCGGTGAGCACTCGGATCCCGAGGCCGAGGACGAGCAGGTCCAGGATCATCTGGGCCGAGACAAGGAGTCGCGCGGACTGACTGGTGGCTGAGATGTCCCCAAAACCGACCGTGGCGAAGATCGTGATCGTGAAGTACAGGGCGTCGGTACGGGTCAGCGTAGGGGTGCTGAAGTTGGCCGGGTCGGCTTGCGCCATGAGGAGGTAGCTGGCCGCGAACAGGAGCAGGAACAGCGGCGCAGTGATGGCGAGCGCTCCGATCGCACGCACCCCTGGGTGAGCGGCCCGGGTGATTGCGCGTAGCTGCCAGACGCTGACGCCGAGCAAGGCCAGCAGCGCGATGGCGAGGGATACTTCCAGCGGCACGCTGTCGATGCGATCGAGCGGCAAAAGGAAGTACAGGGCGACCAGCACCACGGTCCCGGTCAGGGCGCGGAGCAGACCTCGGGTAATGAGCCGGCGTCGCTCGGCCGGCGCCAACACTGGGACAGCAGCAGCGGTCATGTGGTTGCTTTCTCCTGGCTGCGGACCACCGCCGGTGCCAGCACCCACAGGAGCATGCGACCGGTCAGTGGTGTGGAGAGGTCAGGCACTGGCCACGGTCTTCTAGCCGCAGTCCTGGTCGATCTGCTGCTGCAGCGCCGTCCAGGCGGTGTCGATCCGCCCCAGGTCGCTGACGATTGTCGGCAGGTCCTGGAGCAGGCTGTCGCCGTTGATCCCGGCGATGGTCGTCTTGAGGGCTTCCACGGCACCGTCCAGCTCGGTGATCTGGCTGCCCCACTGGCTGTTGGCGCTGGTCTTGAGCGCCGCCAGGTTGGTCCTGGCCTCGTCCAGGGCGGCCTGGATCCCGGCCTTGCCGGCCGTGGGCGGGTCGAGCTGGTCGAGCTCGGCCATCGACGCCTTCAGCGCGGCCGCGTCGGCACAGGCCTGGGACGCCGCCGTGGTCCCGCTCGCCGCGGTGGTGGTGGTGGCTGGAGCGCTGTCGCTGGTGTCGTCACCGGAGCCCCCGCAGGCGGCGGCGAGACAAACCATGGCGAAGAGCAGGAGCCTGACGGGAACGGGGGTACGCATGATGTCCTCCATGACCAAGCGCACGGCGACGCGGTGGGCCGTGCACTGCCGGCAGCAGGTCGCCGGGACAGCCGGCTGGACAGGTGGGGTTGGCGAACACGTTGGGGAACCCAGACTGGCGGCGGCCTCGTCGGGTCGGTGGTGCTGTGGAAGGCTTCCGCGACCCGCGAGGCTACTGCAATCAGCGACCTTCACTCGATTACAGGCACAACGTCTGGTCGCCCCCTTTGGCTGACAGCTGTCGTACTCCCGCCTGGGAGTTGGGTCCGGTCGACTTGGGTGCGGTCCGGGACGAGGTACGCGACGAGGAGCGCGGCCGGGAAGAAGACGAGGCTGAAGATGAAGTACCCGATGAAGCTGTGGCCCTTTCGGCTAGCGACACGGGCGGGCCAGAACGCGATTGCGATCCAGATGACGGACATGGCCGCATCCCCTTTGCGTTCGTACAGAACGCTCATAGCTGTTGCCGGACAGCAGCAGCGGCACCAACGACGGTGGCCGTGGCGACCGCCGCGGTCATCTCACTCCACAGTCACTCCTGTGGCATCACCCGGATGGGATCCCGTCCGGCCGAGGACGGCCGCCGCCCCAAAGGCGTATGCTCACAGGGCTGGTTCTTGTTGTTGCCGTCACAGGACCCAGCCGAAGCCCACATGACGACACCGTGGGGCTGTTGGGCCTGATCGGCACCCCAGGATGGGTTCGCCTGGCCTGTTGACCGGGTTCGCCAGTTCGGCGACCGGAACTAAAGGCACACCCATGCCGATCGACCCCTCCATGCTGGCCAAGAGCATCGCCACCCTGACCGACCTGGACCCCGAGCGGGACCTGGCCGCCACCCTGGACCAGGCGGTGGTCGCGGCCAAGCAGCTGTTCGCGGTTGACGCCGCCGGGATCATGCTCGCCGACGCCGACGGCAAGCTACGGTGGGCCAGCGCCTCCGACCTGCTCGCCCAGACCCTGGAAGACAACCAGGAGACATTCGCCGCTGGCCCCTGCCTGGAGGCGTTCACCACCGGCCGGCCGGCGGTCATGCGCGAGGCCACCCTGGAGCCGCGCTGGGGCGAGATCACCCTGGCGTTTGTCGAGCTGCAGATCCGGTCGGGCCTCAGTGTTCCGGTGGAGCTGGGCGGTGGCCCGATCGGGACCTTAGATGTGTACAACGCCGCCCCGGGTGGCTGGGACGAGACCGAGGTCAGCGCCCTGCAGACCTATGCCGGGCTGGTCGCCACCCTGCTCGGGGCCGCGGCCAAGGCCGAGATCAGCGGTCGCCTGGCCGACCAGCTCCAGGTCGCGCGTGACTACCGGATGCTGACCGAGCAGGCCAAGAGCGCGCTCATCGACCGGGAACGCCTGGATGACCAGGAGGCCTTCATCGACCTCCAGCGAGCGGTCAGGTCATTTAGGCGCGAGCTTCCCGACGTGGCCGCCGGCCTGCCGATGCCGCGTGGGCCAGCCGAACCGGCGGAGCGCGGGGCCCATCAGCTGGACCTGGGGGCCTTGGACGGCGAGGCCGCCGCCTTCCTGGAACAAAGGCCAGGCGCCGATGGGGTCGGGCACAAGTTGAGCCAGCTGCTGCTCGGCTTTCTGACGACCGAGGTGGGGCCCCTGGCCAACCGGCTGGCCGAGCTCGGCATGGACCCGACACCGCTGTTTGCCACCACGAGCGGCATCTTGCGGCTGTACGCCGACACCCTGGAGCACCCCAACCCTCGGCGGTGACAGTGCCGCGCAAGTCGTAGCCACCACGCGCTGGGCGCGGGCGCCGTCTCCTACCACTGGGCCGTTGGCGCGGCCCCCGCGGCGTGCGCGATTACCGACGACATCGTGGGCAGCCTTGTCGCGATCGCGCCCATCAGTGGGCTTGCCCGCGTGATCCACTGCCAGTACAGGCATGCGGACCAGCCGTTGGATGCCACATGTGGGCCTCCGAAGAGGTGTTCTTCAGGTCTAGCGTGAGTTTGGTCGGCGGGTTTGACGCCTCAACCGAGAACGTGGATGGCGTACGCGGTCGCAAAGCCCAGCGTCGTGACCACCCCGACCAGCTTGCCTCCGTGCTTGAACGCCTCGGGCATCATCGTGTCCGCGAGCATGGTGATGATCGCACCTGCAGCGAACGCGAGAACGAAGCCGACTGTTTCGGGTGAGGAGTCCTGGAAGAGTGCGTACCCGCTGAGGGAGGCGAGTCCGCAGACCACGGCGATCGCGATCCACATCCATAGGATCCGGGCTTTCTTCCAGCCGCTCGTCACGAGGCCGCTCGTGGAGGAGATCGACTCGGGCAGGTTGGAGATGAAGACCGCGGCTAGATACGAGGCGCCGACCTCGCCGCCCTCGAAGATGGTCAGGCCGATCACCATCGACTCCGGTATCCCGTCGAGCACGGTGCCGAGCACGATCGCCAGCGGGGAGCCGCCTTCTTGATCGCCGGTCGCGCCCTTGCGCGCACCCCCGCCGAGCCGGTCGATCAGCCAGTCGCCGCCGAAAAAGACGAGACAGCCGGCGAAGACTCCAACGGCGACGGAGCCGCTGCCGGATGCCTTGTCGGCAGCCTCTTCGATCAGGTCGAACGACGCCGCGCTGATCAGCACGCCGGCGCCGAAACCCATGATCAGCCCGATCACCCGCAGGCTGAGATGGAACCAGAGCGCCACCAGCGCGCCGATCACCAGCGAGGATGCTGCCAGGATCCCCCAGGCGAACGCGCCGTCCATTTCGGCACCTCCTTGAAGTTGACCTTCATTCGAGCCGCCCGGTGGACGGCCAGGACGGAGCCCGCGGACAGCCGGCTAGCTCACCAGCTCTTCGGACGGGGCCTGGGTCTCGCCGTCCGAAGAGCGCACCTCATAGGTCGTCAGTGCCGCTATCTGGGATCATGACGGCGCCTACTGGCGGGCCATCAGCACCTGGATCCTCGTCTCCGGGTCGATCAGGTGGGTGTGGTCGTCCTTGCCGACATTGAGCTCGACCCAGTTGATCTCGCCGGTGAACACACTGCCCTCCACGTCGCACTCGGGGGCGACGGCGGTCCCGGTCTCAGATCCGATGTCCAATCCCTCGTCGGCCGAGAAGACGAACGGCTGGGTCGCCCCGACACGGCCCTCACCGACCCGCTGGCCGTCGCAGTACACAGACACGGTGCCGCCCTTGGCGAAGCCGCCGCCGTCGTAAGCGAACTCGGCGCGCAGCTGGTGCTTGCCAGCCGGAACCGGCTGGAAGGCCTCGATGGTGAAGGCCTGGATGCCGAGCAGGTTGTAGGCGAACTTGGCCCGTCCGTCCCTGGTGTAGAAGCTCCAGCCGCCCATGGCGCCGCCCTGGGCGATGATCGTCCCGTTCAGCGGCCCATCAGGCGCGACGACCTCGGCGGTCACCGAGAACGACTTGTTCTTGATGCTGAGGACGCTGTTCTCCGACAGCCGCGTCATGCCCGGGTAGAACACCTGAGTGTCGCCCCGGATGAGCTGCGGCCGGCCGGCGATCTCGGCGTTCATGCGTTCGCCGGTGCGGTCGTCCAGCGGGATGACGTTGTACTTGGTCGCCTCGATCAGCCACAGCCGTTGCAGCTCGTGCAGCTTGTCCGGGTGCTCTTTGGACAGGTCGTGGGCCTGGCTGTAGTCGGTGTTGCCGTCATACAGCTCCCAGACGTCGTCATCGAACGCGGCCATCTTGACCGCCCCCATCACCCAGGGCGTGCGGTGCTTGGTGACCGCGCTCCAACCCTGGAAGTAGATGCCGCGGTTGCCGAACATCTCGAAGTACTGCAGGTCGTGGCGCTCAGGGGCGCTTGCGTTGTCGAAGCTGTAGCGCATCGACGTGCCCTCCAGCGGGCTCTGGGTGACCCCGTTGACCATCGTCGGCTCGGGAATGCCGGCCACTTCCAGCACCGTTGGGGCGACGTCGATGACGTGGCAGAACTGCGAGCGCAGCTCCCCTCTGGCCTCGATCCCCTTGGGCCAGTGCACGATCGTGCCGTTGCGGGTCCCGCCCCAGTGGGAGGCGACCTGCTTGGTCCACTGGAAGGGGGTGTCCATCGCCCACGCCCAGCCGACCGCGTAGTGGTTGAAGGACTCCAGCCCGCCGAACTTGTCCAGACGCTCGGCCATGAACGCCGGCGTCTCCAACGCTCCCATGGCGTTGAAGGGGATCATCTCGTTGAAGGTGCCCTGCAGTGTGCCCTCGGCGGAGGCGCCGTTGTCGCCGATGATCACATAGACGAGCGTGTCGTCCATGACCCCGAGCTGCTGGATCGCGTCCAGCAGCCGGCCCACGTGATGGTCGGTGTGGGACAGGAACCCGGCATAGATCTCCATCTGGCGCTCGAGGACCGGCTTCAGCTCCTCGGCCATGTCGTCCCAGGCCGGGAGCTCGGCGTGCCGCTCGGTCAGGTCGGCATCGGCCGGGATGACGCCGAGCTGCTTCTGCCGGGCGAAGGTGAGCTCGCGCTGGCGGTCCCAGCCGTGGGCGAACTGGCCCGCGTACCGGTCGGCCCATTCCTTGGGCACGTGGTGGGGGGCGTGGGTGGCCCCGGGGGCGAAGTACATGAAGAACGGCTTGTCGGGCATCAGCGCCTTCTGGGACCGCACCCAGCCGATCGCGTGGTCGGCCAGGTCCTCGGTCAGGTGGTAGCCCTCCTCGGGCGTCTTGGGCGGCTCCACCGGGCTGGTGCCCTCATACAGCGCCGGGTACCACTGGTTGTCCTCACCGCCGATGAAGCCGTAGAAGTACTCGAAGCCCGACCCGGTCGGCCACATCTCGAAGGGGCCCATCGGGCTGGACTGCCACACCGGGACCTCGTGGCACTTGCCGAACTGCGCCGTCGAGTAGCCGTTCAGCTGCAGCGTCTGGGCCAGCGGGGCCTTGGTGTTGGGCCGCAGCGAGCTGTTGCCCGGCGCCGAGGTCGCGACATCGCCGACGCTGCCCATCCCGACCGAATGGTGGTTGCGGCCGCCCAGCATGGCCGCCCGCGTCGGCGCGCACAGGGCCGTGGTGTGGAACCGGTTGTAGCGCAGCCCGCCGGCCGCCAGCCGCTCGAAGACCGGCGTCTGGCACGGCCCACCGAACACGCTGGAGGCGCCGAAGCCGACGTCGTCGAGCAGCACGACCAGGACGTTGGGGGCGCCCTTGGGTGGCCGTAGGGGCTCGATCGGCGGGTACCTGGTCGCGGGGTCCTTGGCGTCGTAGGTGATCAGGCCGACCTGTGGGCGGTCGGGGATCGGCAGGATCGCCCGCTGGATGTCGCCGTTGTCAGTCATAGAACCCTCTCCTCGTCCGGACACGCCCGAGATCCTCGGCCATTGCCCCGACCATCCCCTGTTCCCGGGCGCGGCGCATCATCCCATCAGAATAAATTCGCGACCCAGCGCCACCCTGCTTGGGACCAGGGATCCGGCAGCGCCGCTCCGCACCGACCTCGCAGGCAGGGACGAGGCACCCCAGGTCGGGGCAAGCCGCGAAGGGTCGCCGATGGGTGACGGCGCGGACCGCCGTGGCGTGGCACGGTTTCCTACTGGCATGGAGTTTCGGCCAACCCTTGAGGTCCGCGAGGTCGCGGGACGGGTCTGGCTGCAGCTCCACGGTCTGGCCTACGGGGAGGGGGCCACGCTGCAGGAGGCCGCCGACGACCTGGTCGCGCGTGTCCTGGTGCTGGTGATGGCGTTTCGGTCGAGTGGCATCGGTCCGGTTTCCGGCGAGGGTCCCCTGCCGGACCTGGCCATGCTCGACTTCCTCTACGAGCTCGGGGAGATCGCCGCCGCCAACGGCGACATCAGGGATCGGCTCTTCGGCTAGGCGACCAGGCTCCCTGCTGGTCGGACCGAAGGGTCGTCGTTGAACCGGCTGTCCCGGTTGGGTCGCTGGCCGGGGAGCACCACGGTGGCGTCATTCGGCGGCATGGTGCGTGGCAACCAGGTCAGGCTGAGATTGCCGCCGAAGGCTGCGCCGGCCGAAGGCCGGCCCACAGCGCATCCACGCCGATGAATCAATCGCGCGAAGCGCACTTTGTGGCGCAGCCGCACCACTCCCCGTGGGGACATGAGCCAATTTCCAGCCCCGAGCGTCAGATCCGCAATATCCTGGCTTGAGGCTCGGCCTCGACCACCGCGGAACGACCGAACGCCTCTACCGTTCGATCCGAATCTAGTAGTGCAGTCTCCCTCGGCGTGGTCTGCGGACGGATCTGGAACCGTTGCTATTGGCGGGCGAGCGCGATGCGGATCTCGGCCTCGTGGTCGACGACGTGTGCGCCGGAGACGTCGTAGACCACCCGGCGGAGGGTGCCGGTGAACGGGAACGGCGGGGTGTACTCGTCGGTCACCGGAGCGCCGGCATCCCGGCCTACCGAGACCCCGGCGGCCAGGCCCAGCGACAGCGGGATCGTCACCGGGAGTTCGCCTTGGCCGACAGGCTCGCCGTCGATGAACAGCTTGGCGATGCCAGGTGCGCCCCTGCCTTTGAGTGGTTCGGGCTTACCGGTGGGCTCGAACTCGAAGCTCAGGATGTGGTCGCCGATTGGGACCTTGGTGTCGGAGGCGACGTGGAAGTGCTGCTGGGCGACGTAGTTGTAGGTGTAGCGCAGCCTCCCGTCCTGCACGAAGAAGCTGAACCCGCCGTCGACCCCGCCCTGGGAGACCAGGACGCCCTCGGCGCCGCCGTCGGGGATCTGGACCCCGGCGTGGATGCTGTGGGGCCGATTCAGCAACCGCGGGGCCGCGTTCAGGGCGACCTCCTGGGTCCCCGGGTAGTAGGTGTAGCGGGTCCGGTCCGCCGCGATGACCGGGCGCTCCTCAGCAAAGCGCTGCTGGCCGCGGCCGTCGATTGGCAGGACCTGGTAGCGGCCGGCCTCCACATACCACTGGGCGATCAGCTCGAGCAGCCGGGGCCGGTCCTCGGCGGCCAGGTTGTGGTTCTCGGCGAAGTCGGTGGCGACGTGGTACAGCTCCCAGCCGGTGGCGTCCAGCTCAGTCAGAGCCTCGGCCGGCAGCGGCGTCCCAAACGGCTTGCCCTCGGCGAACGACAGCCCGGGCCAAGGGCAGACGGCCCGCCAGCCGTCGTGGTAGATCGAGCGGTGGCCGAGCATCTCGAAGTACTGGGTGACGTGCTTGGATGCAATGTTGGCCTGGTCGAAGGTGTGGGCGAAGCTGACCCCTTGGATCGGCGCCTGGGCGATGCCGCGGAGCTGGGTCGGTGCCTCCACCCCGAGGGCGTCCAGGATGGTCGGGACCATGTCGATGGCGTGGGCGTACTGGCTGCGGACCTCGCCCTTGGCCTGGATCCCGGCCGGCCAGTGGACGATGAACGGGTCGCTGATGCCGCCCCGGTAGGTCTCGCGCTTCCAGCGCCGGAACGGCGTGTTCCCGGCCCAGGTCCAGCCCCAGGGGTAGTGGTTGAAGTACTTGGGGCCGCCAAGGTCGTCGATGGCGGCCAGGTTCTGCTCCAGCGACTCGGGCACGAAGTTGAAGAACTGGTTCTCATTCACCGACCCGGTGGGGCCGCCCTCGGCACTGGCCCCGTTGTCGGACAGGACCATGATCAGGGTGTTGTCCAGCTCGCCGAGCTCGCGCAGGAACTCCAGCAGCCGGCCGATGTGGTGGTCGGTGTGCTCCAGGAACCCGGCGAACACCTCCATCATCCGGGCATACAGGCGACGCTCCTCAGCTGAGCAGTCGGCCCAGCGGGCGACGTCAGGGTCGTGGCGCGACAACGCGGCGTCGGCCGGGACGATCCCCAACTCCTTCTGCCGGGCGAAGACCTTGTCGCGGTAGGCCTCCCAGCCGTCGTCGAAGACCCCCTGATAGCGGTCGGCCCACTCGCGGGGGACGTGGTGGGGGGCGTGCATCGCCCCGGTGGCGAAGTAGCAGAAGAACGGCTTGTTGGGGGCGACCTGCTTGGCGTCGGCGATGAACGCCTTCGCCTTGTCGACCAGATCCTCGGTGAGGTGGTAGCCCTCCTCGGGGGTCCGCTCGGGCTCGACCCGGTGGTTGTCGGCCACCAGCTCCGGATAGTACTGGTGGGTGTCGCCGCCCAGGAACCCGTAGTAGCGGTCGAACCCCCGGCCCAGCGGCCAACGGTCATAGGGGCCGGCCGCCGAGACCTGGTCGGCCGGGGTGAGGTGCCACTTGCCGACCGCGTAGGTGTTGTAGCCCTGCTCATGCAGGATCTCGGACAGAAACCCGTTCTCGAAGGGGATGTAGCCGTCGTAGCCGGGGAACCCGGTCGAGGCCTCGGTGATCGCCGCCATGTGGTTGGAGTGGTGGTTGCGGCCGGTCAGGATGCACGAACGGCTGGGCGAGCACAGCGCCGTAGTGTGCATGTTGTTGTAGCGCAACCCACTCTCGGCCAGGCTGTCCAGATTCGGGGTGCGGATCGGGCTGCCGTAGCAGCCGAGCTGCCCGAAGCCGGTGTCGTCCAAGACGATGAACAACACATTCGGCGCCCCTTGGCGGGCCCGCAGCGGTTGCGGCCAGGCCGGGCTGGACTGGTCGAACGCCCGCCCGATCACCCCCGGGAACGCCGTCCCCGGCCGATACTCGTTCAGGGCCATCTCGACACCCTTCTGGCCATCGCCATCGCGTGGACTGCTTGCCCGAGAGTCGAGTCTGCCGCCCCCTGGGGCGAGGAGTCGTCACCCCAAAGGGATAATTTCGAGGAAGACAGCCGGCCGCTCGGTCTACTCCGGCCACCATGAAGCAGCAAGCGGTGCTCATACGGCACCAAGCTGCGTGGCGCCTAGGGCAGGCTGCGATTGCCGCCGAAGGCGGCGTGGGCTGAAGGCACGCCAAGATCGCAGATACGCCGATGACTCAATCGCCCGAAGCGCACCATACGGCGTGAGCCGCTTCACTCCCCCGAGGGGTTGGTCGGCCGCCGGTTTTCGGCCGACCAACCATAGGAGGGGTCATGAGCAGCGTGATCCTTCCCCGGCCGCCGAGTCGGTATGCCAATCGCGTGGATGGGTATCGGTGCAGGAACGAGGGCATGTCGAGGCCGATGGTCACGGTGACATCGGGTGGGACAGGCAGGCTGTGGAGCTTGCCAGCGAAGCAGCATGTGCCGAGGGCGCGTCCCTGTCCCACCATGACCGTAGCCGGCGGCTGGTCGTCACGGCCCCTCCAGATGCACATCCGACTGAGCGGGGAGGACGAGGAGTTCCGTCGCATCGTCTGCGGCCCTGGATGGGTTGAGGTTAGGCGGGGGGTGGAAGCGGATCCGGGCCTGGTCGGCCAGGTCGGCTTCCAGCGGCCGGCCCAGCGCGTCCCCACGCCGCGCCTGCATCCGGTCCTAGTGGGGCGGTAGGCCTTCACCCACCGCCCCTTGATCGCCTGCAACTACAAGCGGTCACGCAGCCAAGCGTGTCGTCCGGTCTCAACCTCGCACAGTGGTAGCAGTCGCCGGGGCCTGAGCTCGCAGACGGGTAGTGAGTGAAGGCAATCGTGCGACCGTCGGGCAACCAGGCGGTGATAGGCGTCGCGGCCGGTGGGCGCCCCCCTCAGGGAGCCCACGGGTTCCTGAGAATGCTCAGTCGTCGATCTCCTCCCAGACCAACTGCTCGTCGTGCTCCTCCCAGTCGGCGCCCGGCATCGCGATCGCCCAACTCGTCCATGTTCCGACCGGCCGAGCCGGGGCCGTCCTGACTCTGGCGCGGACGACCATGTCGGGCGTGAGTTCCACGGGCGAGCGCAGCGGGGCCGTCGTCATCCCCCAGTGCGTCGGTGGATCGCCGGGTCCCACAGAGAGCGAGATGCCGGGCGCGAGGTCGGCGCCGAACCAGAGTGCGAGTGCGTTGGCCGTTCGGTGGTCGCGGACCTGCAGCAGCGTCTCGGCTTCGTGAGGCGCCTGCGCCTGCTCGAGCGAGATCAGGTCCGCGTCCGTCGTCCATAACCGACCCGGCTCGGAGCGCCTGTCGCCCGCCGTAAGGTGACGGAAGGTGCCGGAATAGGAGACCTCGTTGACGGTCATTTCGACCAATCCCTCGAGCCTGAGGCCGTACGGGTTGTCCCGCAGGAATTCCACCGTCTCGCCGAGATAGCGGTCGTGCACCAGCGCGGCCCACGCCGTGACCGAGCGGGGGACCATGACTCCGCCCGGCTTGAGCCAGCGGTCACGGGCGGCGATGACCGGAACCAGCATCCCTTCGTCGATCCCGAACCCTCCGAGCCACTCCGAGACGATCAGGTCAACACGTTCGGGAAGCTCGACGTCCATGACGTCGCCGTGGATCACCTGGACGGTCTCCGCGACCCCGTTCGCGGCGGTCAGCTCCTGCGCCAGGACGGCGACCGTCGTCCGCTCCACCGCGTAGACGCGCGCAGCTCCTGCCCGCGCCGCGAACATGCTCAGGATGCCGCTTCCCGCCCCGACGTCGAGAACGATGTCGCCGGGGCGCACCACCGAGTCGATCGCACGCCGGAAGGCCTCGGTGCGAACGCGGTCGCAGATCATCGTCCGGTGCACCGCGATCTCCGCGTACATCGGATCCGGCGGGTTCCTGATTGGTGTCCGCATGGGTGTATTGCCGCCGGTCTCCTAGTGCTGCGTCGCTGAAGTAGTTTGACGGTGTGGTGGGACCATGCCGGATGCCTG